>CAYTFO010000079.1:0-15899 GCA_964437135.1 uncultured Roseivirgaceae bacterium
TTGCACGTCGGCCGGAATAGGTCTTACCAATGTAAATCCATTACCGCTTAGAGCTGTAAGATCTCAGGAAGCTTTGGTGGGAACCAAAGTTGATGATGAGGCCATAGCTAAAGCAGCTCAATATGCATCTGAAGATTGTAATCCATCAAGCGATCTGAGAGGATCTGAAGATTACAAAAGACATATAGTTAAATCTTTGACTAAGAAAATGATTCGAAAAGCTCTTGAAAGAGCTAAAGCCTAATCAAATAATCATAGAAATGAAAAAACAAATAACACTAAAAATAAACGGAGAGGAGTTCACCGGAGAAGTAGAACCAAGAACTCTGCTTGTTCACTTCATCAGAGAGCAGGTAAATAAAACCGGTACTCACATTGGATGTGACACATCAAGTTGTGGAGCCTGTACAATTCTGATAAATGGAAAATCTGCTAAATCCTGTACAATACTGGCAGTACAAGCTAATGGGAAGGAAATCACTACAGTAGAAGGACTTGCTACTACTGAGGGAGTACATCCCATCCAGGAAGGTTTCAAAGAAAATCACGGTCTGCATTGTGGTTTCTGTACACCGGGTATGATGCTGAGAGCAGTAGAATTGCTGGAGAAAAATCCTAATCCAACCGAAGAGGAAATCAGATGGGGGATTTCTGGTAATCTGTGTCGATGCACAGGCTACAATAATATCGTGAAAGCGATCCAGTATGCAGGAGCTAAAATGAGAGGTGAGGAATTACCTTCAACTGAACCAGTATTTGTTGAATAAAAAGATTTAGAAAAAATGATACAATGTAAAACTTCGAAGGAAATTGGTGGAATGGGTCATTCCGTAAAAAGGAAAGAGGATAACCGATTTGTCACTGGTACCGGGAAATATGTAGATGATATAAAAGTACCGGGTATGCTTTACATGGATATTCTTAGAAGTCCATACGCATACGCCAAAATCAAAAATATAGATAGCAGTGCTGCTATGGAAATGGAAGGTGTGGTTGCAGTTGTGACAGGAAAGGACCTGGAGCAATATAATCTGCACTGGATGCCAACTCTTATGTCTGACACTCAAATGGTGCTGCCGGTCGATACCGTAATGCACCAGGGACAGGAAGTTGCGGCAGTTATCGCCACAAGCAGAGAAGTTGCCAGAGATGCAAGAGAGATGATCAATGTGGATTATGAGGTGATGAAGCCGATTGTGGATCCATTTAAATCTTTAGATGCTGATGCTCCGTTGTTACGCCCTGATAAAGAAGGTCAGAAAAACAATCAGGCCTGGCACTGGGAAGTTGGTGATAAAGAGCAAACGGAGAAAGTTTTTGCGGAAGCAGATGTTGTAGTAAAAGAACAAATGCATATCCCAAGAATTCACGTAGCATCTATTGAAACATGTGGTTGTGTTGCTGATTATAATAAGATAGATAATCACCTTACCATGCACATGACTACGCAGGCACCGCATGCGATCAGAACAGTCATTGCATTGGTTGCAGGTCATGTTGGATTAACTGAAGAAAAAATAAGAGTTATTGCTCACGATATCGGAGGTGGATTCGGAGGTAAAGTTCCGGTATTTCCAGGATATGTAGTAGCGATAGCAGCTTCTTTCCTAATTGGTAAGCCGGTTAAATGGATTGAAGACAGATCAGATAACCTTACCAATTCATTCGCAAGGGATTATCATATCACTGCTGAAATGGCAGGAACTAAAGATGGAAAAATTCTGGCTACCAAAATGAAGGTATTAGCAGATCACGGTTACACAGATGCTGCTGCAAACCCATCTAAATTCCCAACAGGAATGTTCTCAATTGGTACAGGATCTTATGATTATCCTACAGCTTTCATGGAAGCTGATGCGATCTACACCAACAAACCTCCGGGGGGTGTTGCCTATAGATGTTCTTTCAGGGTAACAGAAGCAGTTCATGCTATAGAGAGAATTACTGATAGATATGCTTTGGAAATTGGTAAAGATCCGGCTCAATTGAGATTTGATAACTTCATCAAAAAAGATCAGTTCCCTTACAAATCCCCAACAGGATGGGAATATGATTCAGGAGACTATGAAGCGGGTCTTAAGCTTGCAATGAAGACTGTTGAGTATGATAAACTGAGAGCAGAGCAAGCAGAAAAGCGTAAAAAAGGCGAATTGATGGGTATTGGTATTTCTACTTTCACTGAAATTGTAGGTGCAGGACCTTCAAAAGACTTTGATATCCTTGGTATCAAGATGTTTGATAGTGCTGAGATCAGAGTTCACCCTACTGGTAAAGCCATTGCAAGATTTGGTACAAAATCTCAGGGGCAGGGACATGAAACTACTTATGCACAGATAATTGCAGAGGAACTAGGTATTCCTTCAAAAGATATTTTAATCGAGGAAGGTGATACAGATACTGCTCCTTACGGTTTGGGTACTTATGCATCCAGATCTACTCCAACTGCTGGAGCTGCAGCTGCAGTAGCTGCAAGAAAGTTGAGAGATAAAGCGAAAAAGATTGCTGCTTATCTATTGGAGGTAAGTGAAGATGATCTTGAATGGGAACCTGGTAAATGGTTTGTGAAGGGAGCACCTGAAAAATCTAAAACTATTCAGGAGCTGGTATTCGCAGCGTATACCAATCACCCTCAAGGAATGGAAGCTGGATTTGAGGCAACTCATTATTATGATCCTCCGAATCTTACATTCCCATCAGGAGCTTATATCTGCATAGTGGATATCGATCCTGATACATTTGAAATAAAAGTAAGAAGATTCGTTGCAATCGATGACGCCGGACATATCATCAACCCGATGGTTGCTCAGGGTCAGGTTCACGGTGGACTTACTCAGGGTATAGCTCCTGCAATGTACGAGGAAATTATCTATGATGAAGACGGAAATGCATTGAATGGAACATTGATGGATTACCTGGTGCCAACAGCTGTTGAGTCACCAAACTGGGAAACCGGTCATACGGTAACACCATCTCCACACCATCCAATTGGAGCAAAAGGAATTGGGGAATCTCCTACAGTTGGAGCGCCACCAGCAATTGCAAATGCGATTATTGATGCGCTAAAACCGTATGGAATTACTCACATGGATATTCCGATTACACCGGCAAAAATCTTCGAAGAAGTGAAGAGAAGAGGAATGTTGGATAAAGATATCCGAGAAGCATAATTTAAAAAACCAGAAGGGCTGACTGTAACATCAGCCCTCTAAAACAAAACAAAATGGAAGCAAAAATCACAAAGAAGTTTAGTATTGAGGAACCTGTTGAAAAGGTTTGGGTAGGATTGAGTAATCCAATGGAAATATCCGGATGTGTGCCGGGTGCTACCATTACAGAGCAAATTGATGATTCAAACTATAAAGGAGAAGTAACTCTTAAGTTTGGACCAGTAAAAGCAAAATATAATGGTGAGATTTCGATAGTAGAAATGGACGAATCTCAGCATAAACTGGTTTTAAGCGGTAAAGGTCTTGATGCAAAAGGAAAAGGAAGTGCAGAAATGACTATGCAGGGAATAGTTTCTGCAACAGATGGCGGTTCTGAGGTTGATTTTAATATGACCGTAAACATTAAAGGTACTTTAGCCCAATTTGGCTCAAGACTAATCAATGATGTTTCGGATCAGTTGATGAATCAGTTTGTTGATAACTTCAAGTCACTGTTGGCTGGAGAAGAATTCAGCAATGACTTAAAAGCTGGTTCAATGATGGGATCTGTATTGAAAAACAAAGTTTCTGGTATTTTCAAGAAAAAGGAAGAAGCATAAACCGGAAACATGATTCCTGAAATAGAAAAAGTTACTCGTCAATTTGATGAGCTGGGATACATAGTTGAAGAAGAACTGGCAACAGTTCTTCTTTTGACTTTAAAGCTACAGAAGCCTTTGCTTCTGGAAGGCCCTCCCGGAGTTGGAAAAACTGAAGCAGCTCATATCATTTCATCTCATTTGGATACTAATCTCATCCGACTGCAATGTTATGAAGGGCTGGATGTGAACAATGCCATTTATGAGTGGAATTATCAAAAACAGCTGCTATCCATCAAGATCAATGAAAAATCGGAGATGAGTTCCATACAAAAAGAGGAGCATATTTTCGGTAAAGAATTCTTGTTAGAAAGACCGTTATTGCAGGCTATTACGGCAGATAAACCACCGGTATTATTGATCGATGAAGTGGACAGAGCAGATGAGGAATTTGAAGCATTTCTGTTGGAACTCCTTTCAGATTTTCAAATCACTATTCCGGAAATGGGTACTATTAAGGCAAAACATAAGCCTATCGTATTGCTTACGTCCAACAGAACCCGTGAACTTAGCGATGCTCTAAAAAGAAGATGTCTTTATCACTGGATTTCTTATCCTTCATTTACAAAAGAACTGGCGATTGTTTCCAAGAAGTTTCCAGAGCTAAGTGAAGAGGTCGCCGAAACTCTTGTGAAGTTTGTAGAGCATTTGAGAGGGCTCAATCTTTACAAATCTCCGGGTATTGCCGAGACTCTGGATTGGGCAAAAAGTATGTTGATTTTACATGCAAAACATTTCGATACTGAGTATGTAGAAAAAACCCTGGGTTGTATTTTGAAGACTGATAATGACATACAAGCGGTCAAGTCAATGGGGGTAGAAAATATTTTGGAAGAAATCAGCGAATAATCAAATGTCGGTTTTTCATTATTCTCAATTTAGTAACTACGATGAAGCCATGATTGGATTTGTGGATTATTGTCGTCAAAACGAACTGAGAGTAGGGCTAAGCCATACACAGGAAGCATTGGAAACAGCAAAATTGGGATTTTCTGTCGATCAGATTTCCATGAAATATGCATTGAAATCGCTTTTTTGTACAAACGAAGAAGAGTTTCCTGTTTTTGAAAAGTGTTACGATGTTTACTGGGGTAAAAGAAAACATGAATATGCTCATAAAATCCAGAATCGAAATACGACCAATGTTGTAAAGAAATCCAGTGCATCGCTTGTGATGATGGGTTTCAATCCAAACGGAAAAAATGAGCAACCTGTAGAGGAGGAAGAAGCAAAAAATGTAACCGGTGCCAGTAAAATTGAATCTCTGAAAAAAACAGATTTCTCTAAGATAGCGGCTATTGATAGTCAGTATCTCGAAGAACTTGCAGATCGATTGATGAGACAATTAAATCATCGATTGAAGAGAAAACTGCAAACCGAAAAACAGGGAAAGATTGATCTTAGAAAAACCATTAGGAATAATTTATCTAATGGGGATTCGCTGATAGAACTTTCTCATAAGAACAGAAAAACGGAGCGTTATCGATTGATCCTTTTACTGGATGTGAGTGGTTCGATGGATAAATACAGTTTTTTTCTGCTTAAGTTTATTTGGTCTTTAAAAAACAATATTAAAAATATCGAAGCTTTTGTTTTCAGCACGAAGCTAATTCGGATCACAGAGTTTTTACATCAGCGACAATTGGATGAGACGCTCTGGCAAATGTCGCACAATACGGATAACTGGTCTGGCGGTACCAAAATAGGTGAATGCCTCAAGGATTTTAATGATCAGTATGCAAAACGAATTTTGAACGGGAAGAGTGTTACGATTGTTTTAAGTGATGGGCTGGATGATGGAAACTCAGAACTTTTAAGTGCTGAAATAAAGAAAATAAAGTTGCGAACCAGTAAGTTGGTCTGGCTAAATCCTTTAAAAGGAATGGAAGGATATGAACCTCTTGCCAAAGGAATGAAAGCAGCAATGCCGAGCCTGGATACTTTCCAGTCGGCACATAATTTGGAAAGTTTAATGGAACTTGAAAACATATTGAGCAATGTCTGAAGATATATTTTTTGATAAAATGAAAGAAGAAACAGAGGAAATCTCAGCGATGGCTGTAGTTGTTCGCAGAGAAGCTCCCACCTCCGGAAAGCCCGGAGATAAAGCAATCATTACGCAGGATGGAAATGTAAAAGGTTGGATTGGAGGAGGATGTACAAAGGGTATTGTAATAAAAGAAGCACTCGCTGCTATCAAAGAACAGACTCCAAGGCTGGTCAGAATTCATCCCTCGGATAATCTTGCAGACCAGGAAGGAGTAAAAAATTATAAAATGACCTGCATGAGTGGTGGGTCTGTTGACGTTTATATTGAACCCATTATGCCTGTATCAAAATTGAGAATTTTTGGACGATCTCATATAGCCGTGGCACTTTGCAACATTGCAACGGCTGCCGGATTCGAGGTCAATGTTGTTACCGATCTTGCAGAAGATGAGATGTTTACATCTGCAAAATCAGTACAGCCATTGAAAGGTTTTGAAAGTAAACCGGCACCCGGTGAATATACTGTGGTTTGCACACAGGGTGAAAATGATGCCAATAGTCTGTTGGCAGCCGTTCAAATGAACCCCAGATATCTTGCATTCGTTGCGAGCAGAAAAAAAGCTAATTCAATTTTGATGGGGCTGAAAAGACAGGATGTTCCCCATGAGCAACTGGTCAAAATAAAAACTCCTGCCGGAATTGACATCAATGCAAAAACTCCTGAGGAAGTTGCTATCTCTATTCTTGCAGAAATTATCAGGGAGAAAAGAAATGGTGAAAGTTCTTCAAATAATATCATGCAGGAAGAAAAAGAATTGCAGGAAGACCTGTATATAAATCCAGTATGTAAGATTCCTGTTCAGAAAAGTACGGCAAAATATATCCTGGAATACGAAGGAGAAAAAGTTTACTTCTGCTGCGATGGATGTAAAGAATCTTTCGAAAAAGACCCGGCAGCTTACATGACCCCATAAATCAGGTATGCAAAGATTTTTTGCGTTCTTATTGGGAGTATTTTTTCTGATCTCCTGTAATTCCAACGAGCCTGTGCTGAGAATCGCTGCGGCTGCAAATACCCAGTATGTACTGAAGGAAATTGTTACTGAATTTGAGAAAGTTTCGGGAATAAAAACTGAGTTAATATTGGGCAGTTCCGGTAAACTCAATGCCCAGATAACCAAAGGAGCTCCTTTTGATGTTTTCATTTCAGCAGATACAAAAAATCCATTATATCTTCACAAAAATGGATTCACTCAATCAGAACCTAAGGTCTATGGAATGGGCAGACTGGTTCTTTGGTCTAACTCGATTCCTGTTGATTCTCTTCAGATTTATCTAAAAGAAAAGAAGATAGAAAAACTGGCATCAGCAAATCCTGTTACGGCACCTTATGGTGTAGCAACGGAGGAGTTTTTGAGCAATACCGGCTTATTTGAATATTATTCGGACAAACTTGTATTTGGAGAGAGTATTTCTCAAACGAATTTATTTATCACTTCCGGGGCAGTCGATGCAGGATTTACTGCTTTGTCGATTGTATTATCGGATGAAATGAAAGGCAGGGGCTTTTGGGTAGAAGTAGAGAAAGAGTTTTATTCAGCGATCGAACAGTCTGCAGTACTTTTAACGGACACAGAGGAAACCCGGAAGTTTCATGAATTTCTCTACAGTAATGAATCCCGTAAAATTTTTGAGGAATTTGGTTATTTTACGCCCTGATGAATGTTTTTCAGGGTAAAATATCCGAGCTGATTTCTGATCAAAACCTTACAATAGTGAGTGTTGAGGTTAAGGATTCTGTCTTTAAAGCAATAGTGGTTGAGTCTGAAAATTCAGCTCCTTATCTCAAGGTAGGAAATGAGATAAAAATTGCATTTAAGGAAACGGAGGTAATCCTGGTAGCCGGAAAGTTTGAAGGAATAAGTCTCAGAAATAGAATTTTGGGGGACATAAAAGATATTGAGAAAGGAAAACTTCTGAGCAGAGTTCAAATATCTTCAAACTTCGGAGAGGTTGCATCCATAATCACCACAAATGCAGTTGAGGACTTGAAACTTGAGGAAGGCAAAAAAGTGACAGCAATGATTAAAACCAATGAAATGATCCTGCTTCATGATTGACTGGACGCCATTTTATATAACTTTCAAGCTGGCATTTATCACCACAATGCTTTTGTTTTTCATAGCGTTGCCCATTGCGTATTGGCTGTCCTATTCACGATCAAAATTGAAACCGGTTATTGAAGCTTTGGTGGCGATGCCGTTGGTACTACCTCCTACGGTCCTTGGGTTTTATTTATTGCTGTTTTTCAGTCCGGATGGAGGTATCGCAAAGTGGATGGAAGAAACCATCGGATTGCAACTTGTTTTTACATTCGAAGGCCTGGTGGTTGCATCCTTGATTTACAGCCTTCCCTTTGCAGTTCAACCCCTGCAATCAGGTTTTTCGTCGATCCAAAAAACGCTCCTCGATGCTTCTTTTGTGCTAGGTAAATCACGATTTGAAACGTTGTTGAAAGTTCAACTACCCAATATGAAACCAGGTGTTTTGACGGCATTGGTTCTAACATTTGCTCATACGATAGGTGAGTTTGGGGTTGTATTGATGATTGGAGGCAATATCCCCGGAGAGACCAAAGTGGCTTCAATTGCAGTTTATGACCAGGTAGAATCATTGAATTTCTATGCAGCAAATATCTATTCGATCATTCTATTTGTGATTTCATTTCTGATATTATTGTTGGTTTTCATGTTCAATAGGGGTTATTTAACCAGACAGGCAGGATGATCAGGATCAGGATACAAAAGGAGCTTTTGGCAGGATCCGGTAAGATGATTCTCGATGTTGATCTGGAGATTAAAGAGGGGGAATTTATCACCCTGTATGGAGAATCAGGTGCTGGCAAAACATCTATTCTGCGAATGATTGGAGGGTTGATGAAACCCGATACTGGCTTTATTCAGGTCTCAGATGCTGTATTTTTCGATAGCAATCAAAAACTTAATCTTACGCCTCAGAAAAGAAAAGTAGGGTATTTGTTTCAGGAATATGCTTTGTTTCCCAATATGACGGTGTATGAAAATATCAGGTATGCCGGAGGTGACCATGAGGCAATAATGGAATTGCTTCAATTACTGGGGATTGAAAGTTTACGGGATGTCTATCCCGGTCAGCTGAGTGGAGGCCAACAGCAACGGGTTGCTCTGGGCAGGGCGATTATCCAAAAACCTCGAATATTACTGTTGGATGAACCTCTGAGTGCTTTGGACCAAAAGACGAGGTATAATTTGCAGAAATATATTCGGGAGCTGCATGAAAGATACAGGTTGACGACCATCCTGGTAAGTCATGATCATTCGGAGATGATACGATTGTCGGATAAGGTTTTCATGATTGAAGGAGGAAAAATAACGAGGGAAGGAAAGCCAACGGAGCTTTTGGTAAATGACCAGATCAGTGGGAAATTTCAATTGACGGGTACGATTGTGAAGATTGAAGTTCAGGCATTTATTTCGATATTATTTATATCTACCGGAAATGATATTGTCAAGGTCATTTCAGACAATAAAAACGAACATTTTGAAGTGGGGGATAAGGTTTTAGTGGCGAGCAAGGCATTCAATCCGCTGATCAGTAAGATTTAGAACTGTATAAGTTATTCCACAAAGAATCCGATAGCACTAAGGAGCACCGAGAGTCTCAAAGATGATTTTTATTTAGTGTGGGTTAAGCACTATATTCTTTGTGATCTTTTGAGCTTCTTTGGGAAGCTTTGTGTTATAGCCTCTTTTTCTTTCAATGAAATTCCATGTGAGGTTTTCATTAAGCCCGCTCTTTATGGCAATGAATTACGCTTTAATCTGCATTACGTATAAGCTATTCCACAAAGAATCCGATGAATCGGATAGCACTAAGGAGCACCGAGAGTCTCAAAGAAGATTTTTATTTAGTGTGGATTAAGCACTATATTCTTTGTGATCTTTTGAGCTTCTTTGGGAAGCTTTGTGTTATAGCCTCTTTTTCTTTCGTTGAAATTCCATGTGAGTAAGTTCTAATAGACTAATTTTTAATTTAAACTTTATCACACTTAGTTTTCTGCTATTTTTAAGAACTTAGCTGCATTATTGTAGAAAATATCTTCTTTGTCCTGTTCTGTTAAAAACTCCAGACTATTTAAAAACTCTATTGATTTTCCTATGGCATGAGGCCATGTCATTTGATCAGATCCAAACATTACCCGATCTAAATATCCAGCGTGTTTTGCATTTCTTAAAAAGTCGGTAACTGTTCTCTGGCTATTAGGTTCGACCCATAGCATTACGGCTATATCAGTATAGAGTTGAGGATAATAAGCCATAAGTCGCAAAGCGTGTTCATGCCATTCCTCTCCACCATTATGCATTAAATAGATTCTTAATTTCGGATAATTCACTAATACGTCCTCAATAAGATATGGATCTCCAAGGCTTAGTCTGGCTTTTGGGGACCAGGAATATGTTCCTCCGGGATCACCTCCTCCAGTATGAATGGCTACAGGAATATCATACTTTTCACAAATTCTTAGATAAGGTTGCCAGATTTCATCGCTCAAAGTTGTACCGCTATAATAAGCTCCAATTTCTCCAAATACTTCAATTTTCTTGTCTATAACCATTTGTTCAAACTTTGCGGAATCAAGTCCATAGTCGTTGGGCTTAAAAATTAAAATCCCTCTGATGATTCTTTGGTCGGAATCTTTCGAAGCCCATTCTTCTACACTTTCAGGGTTTCCGCTTACAACGGCTTTTGTGATATTCCATTTTTCGAATTCTCTGAAGGTTGCATTTCGGAGTTCCTCAGCAGATGCTGAACCGGGTATTCCATAATAATCTGTAGGATTAGTCAATTCTTGCATATCTGATTCTGTATATGAATGGATATGCATATCTATTATCTTTGATTGCCCAAGCACATTTGTACCCAAGAAGATCGGTAATATGATAGGAAGTATTTTATTCATAGTTAAGTTGTGTAGAGTTAATTTCCAACTAAAATTAGTATGAACCTCAGTTGCTGGAAGCACTGAAATTGCTTATTCACATTTCACTTTCAGCTAGTTAAGTTCGCAGACTCATTTTAATATCTGTGTGCTTTCGTTATTTTTTTGACATTATTTCCTGCTCAATCATCTGAATTAGTTCTGACTCTATTTTTTGTAACCTCTGATATAAGAAAATAAAACCTTTTTGAGCATTTATGTACAAAATGATTGTTTCCTTAAATGAATTATCATTCATGAGAGCATTTAAGTCCAGAGGTTTTGATTTCCCCTTGCTTACACTTTTTATTTTTGATGTCAATTGAGGTAATAATACAGAATATTTCATTGCTTCTGTGTGTTCTGATTCCATCCTCTCCACAAAAGGATATTGTTGTGCATACAACTCTTGTATTTTACCGCGAAGACTATCATTTTTGATAAGATCGAAGCCTATTGACTTTAAATTTTCATAACTGGATTTTACAATAGCTATCTTGCTTATGTATGAGCTTAAACGGTTGTAGTGAGTAGCCATAGTATCACTACAGGGAATTCTGTTTTCAAGTTGATTTAATATGGCTTCTGCAGATTTTAGTGCTCTTGTATTTCGTGCTATATTGCCCTCCATATCAATAGAATCCGTTTTGAGATTGGCATGCATTTCAGCTAATAATTTGAATTCTTTAACATCGTTGTTGCGTTCATCATTCCAATTATTAATCTGCAGAGCAATCAAAATTCCAATAACTACAAGCAAGATTTCTCCTACTGCATAAATAAGATATTTACTGAATTTATTTTCAGAGAGTAGTTTTTCTCTAATTTTTCTAAAGAATTTTATCATTGGTTTTTGGATTGGTCATGGTGATTTCGACAATTTTATATAGTTGTCTTCAGTCAATTATATAAATCTAATTAGTCCAATATAATTAATATTAACATTTGTAGAATTATACCTTTACGAAGAGTTATTTCTTCATTTCATACTATACCTTTCTTTAAAAGCCTCTTTTATTCACATTTATATATCTTTAATTCAATAGAATAAAATACAAGTGTCTTCTTTTCTTGAGTTTAATACAGATTTTAGGTTTTACGGTACTCAGCATATCACAGTAATCACAATTATCATTATTCTGTCTGTATTTCTTCCTACCCTGGCCCGAAGACATTTTACCCATCACCAAAATTTATGGATTGCTAGAGCAATAGCTGTTCTGATTACTTTTTGGGTTATTCTGTACGATATTTTGCTTCTATACCTGGGTAAGTTCAACTATAAAACTGACCTCCCGCTGGATATTTGCAATCTACTGGGACTGCTACTTCCTTTTCTTATGTGGAATCCCAATCGGCGTATTTTTCCCTACCTGTACTTCTGGATATTGACCGGAACCACTCAGGCAGTTTTTGCTCCTCATTTATTCAATGCTTTTCCCAATTTTATCTTTATTAAATACTGGATGGTGCATGGAGGATTGATCATTTACATTTTATTTATAGCGATTGTCTGGGATTTTAAGCTAACTCAAAAAGATTTATGGCAGTCATTCCTCATGTTACAACTCTACATAGTTGCAATATTTTTGATCAATAAAGCTATCGGTGCAAACTATGTTTATGTCGTTGATAAACCACCAACTGCCTCTGTTTTAGATTATTTTGGACCCTGGCCTATTTATCTTTTAGTAGGGGAAGCAATATTCCTTTTTTTATCATTTATGGTGTATCTCCCGTATAGGAAAGTTCAAAATAGAGATGGCTGATTAAAAGAAAAAGTAATAATCCTGCAGTTTTATCCAGGTATAATACTTATTTCCGCTGTTGTAATCGAGAGAATGCGATCGTCAAATGAAAATGTGACGGTAAAATTTCCATCTATTCTTTCATCAGGACGCTCTGACATCTGTAGAAATAATATTCTTCCCAGATCTGAAAATATGGGACCTACTTCCATTATTTCAGCCGGCAGTTGTGCGATGTTCGCAACTACTCTTTAATCATACTCCATGATCGCATAAAACAATTCATTCAAATTGGTCCCGGGATTGTACGTCTTCCCACCAACTTTTATTTCCGTGGAAGAGGTGATTTCTATGTATTGCAGTTCATGATTCAATCGGGTCGGGCAGGTGGGCTCATATTCTGCATGAAGTGCTGGATAAAAACCTGGAAAAGCTGAGGCAATACCTACATTTTCAATTTCATCAATCCTGATTCTGAAGGCCGCGGAGTCAGAGGTTGTCGAATCCCGGAGAAAATAATTATTGAAAAATGGTTGTAAGGCTCCAAATTCAATACTTAAAGCTGAAATATTATTAAGGGAAGTTTCACAGTCGTCTGTGCAGGAAATTGGAACGTATATCAGACATAGAAATAGTAATATCAGAATAGTCTTTTTCAAAATGATTTATTCAATTTCAAATTTTAGAAGGATACTGTTATCAAATTCCAATCCGTCAGTAGTGGTAACCTCAAACGTAAAATTGTGAACTTCTTCTGTAAACTCCATTTTATTGATTACTTCTTCTGAAAATATAGCGAATACTGCAGTTCCACCATGTTCGATTGTAATATCTTCCAATGAAAGTAAATTGGTGCCTGCCTCTACAGTATCACCTTCATAAATAAAATTTTGATCGGTCGAAAGTATAACTGAATTTCTGTCAATTTCATTTTCCAGAGATTCCAAACAACTTGTCGCTTTTGCTGATTGTATCAGCCCGAGATTATTAAAGGCCTGCGTCGATTCTGTTTCAAGACTAAGTCCAATTTCAAATTTTCCGGTTACTACTGCAACCTTATCTCCAGTAAAAACCTCATTGGAGTTCATATCACGGACAGACATAAATCCATTTCCTACAATACGAAATTCTTCATTACAACATGCATAGCTCAGGAGGGCAATTAAGCACGTAATGACATAGATTTTTAAGCTCTTTTTAATCATGTTAAAGTTTATTGGATGCAGGGAGTTTAAAATCTTTTCACTATGACACTTTGATTAAGAGTTCAGTTGGAAAATAAAAGTATCAATTGCCTATACAGAATCCAGGATAAATCTATCTGTAGGCTTTCCTTAAATCATCCAGAATATATTGAGTGCTGTAATGAACTGAAACAGTGTGTCGTTTCATATTGAAACAATACAATAAATTTTATTTTATGTAATATGCTGTATATTAACACCTTAGGACGAATGGCACAGTGTTGGATTTTATTGCTGCATTGATACCTAAACCTTGAATCTATGCTTTATCAGTATTTACTTACCTCCTGGAGAAATCTAAAAAAGTATCGTTTACATTCTCTTCTGAATATTATAGGTCTGGCAGTAGGGATTGCCGCATGTCTAACTATCACTGCATATGTTCATTACGAACTGACCTATGATCAGAACCATCCGAATGCTGAAAATACGTATCGGATTGCTCTCAATCGAATTTATCCCACCCAATCTAAGAAATGGGCCGTTACTGCGCCTATACTGGCACCGACGCTCACGGATGAACTCCCCGAAGTATTGAATTATACACGTGTTTATCCTGATTACTACATACTTGGAAGAGAACGGGAGAAAATGCAAAAGGAACGATTGGTAGGAGTAGATTCAGGATTTTTCGAAATTTTTCATACTCCGGTATTGAAAGGTAAAATTACTAATGAACTATTCAAGAGAAAAGATTTCGTTATTCTTACTGAATCTGCAGCTAAAAAATATTTCAAAGATGAAGATCCAATCGGTCAGTTTTTGAATGTTAAATTTCTTGAAGAAAAAGAGACAATGATTGTGGAAGCAGTGATAGCAGATCCTGCTCCCAACTCCCACTTTACATACGAGGTATTATTTAATCTAACAGCTGCTCAACTACCTTCCTTTTTGTTTACTTATTGGGGCACCTGGGCTTTCTACAGCTACATCAATGTACATAATGACACCGACATAGTTGCGCTAAAGGATAAAATCAATGCCATCTCCGAAAAAAATCAGGGTGCAGGTGATGACAATTTTCAATCCTGGTTGGATGCCGGAAACTATTATGATTATTTTCTTCAGCCACTTACCTCCATTCATCTCAATTCCAATCTGACGGCAGAGTTTGAAGCTAATTCTACAAAGACGTTTGTTTATTTCTTTGCAGTTGTTGGCCTGTTCATTTTACTAATGGCAATTGTCAACTTTGTAAATATGGCTACAGCCAGAGCTTCTCAACGAGTATTGGAGGTGGGGATCCGCAAATCAGTAGGTGCAAGTAGAAATGATCTGGTTGTTCAGTTTTTAATGGAATCTACTATTATCAGCGTGATTTCGTTGTTGATCGCGTTGCCTATCACACAGATTTTTATTCCTTATTTCAATCAGATCATTAACAAGTCCATTTCAATGGGACTATTCTTTACCCCAATGGGAATGACTGTACTTATTGTTTCACCGTTATTAATTGGTCTCCTGAGTGGGTTTTATCCCGCTTTATATCTGTCACATTTTGGTCCCACATCAATCTTCAGACGAATCTCTCTAAAAACAGGTAAACAGCAGCTTCGATATGCATTGGTAACAGGCCAATTGATCATTGCAATTATCCTCATCGCAGGAACAACTACAGTTTTTCGGCAAATGCATTATTTTACCAATCGACCATTGGGTTTTGATAAAGATCAGGTTATTTCCATTAGAAGTATTCCTTTGAGTAATGAGAAAATAGAAGTTTTTATAGATAAGCTTAAAAACATACCAGGTATTCAGGATGTAGCTCTTACAGGTTTTCCTTTCGATGATATAAAAGAAGGTATAGCTGTTAAAAACATAGAATCAGACGAAGACTGGATTAACATGACCTTATTGAATTCGGATGAAAGATTTCTCTCTACCATGGGCATTCAGTTGGTTGCCGGGCGAGATTTTCGCCCCGATGAATCCGATCACAATAATCAGAAACTTGAAAAAGTTATTATCAATGAAACCGGTGTAAGAGCATTGGGCTGGTCGCCCGAAGAAGCAATTGGTAAAGTGATCTCTAATGATGAGGAGAATATCACGATTATCGGGGTAGTTGCAGATTTCAATAATCAGTCACTGCATGA
>CAYTFO010000080.1:0-15739 GCA_964437135.1 uncultured Roseivirgaceae bacterium
TCCGGTGCCTGATAATTGAACTGAATTTCCAGTATTTACCGGATCTTCAATATTTACAAATTCTGGTTCAACAAATTCTTCTTTAACCTCCACTGTGTCAAAACTTACACAACCTGTTGCAGTTTCCTCAACTACTACACGATAGATACCTGAAGGAAGTCCTGTAGCAGTAGATCCGTCCGCAGAGATACTTACTGTTTCGAATCCTACCGGCTTCGGGTTATTGTTAAGATTGTTATTGCCATCCTCATTATTTCCTGCAAACCAGGTAAAATCATATCCGGTTACTGTACCGGCACCGTCTCCATCTGCAGTTGCAGAACCATTAAATACACCACAAGATGTGTTGGCAGCAGATGCCTGAGCATTTGGGGTAGGGAAGGCAGTTGGATTGTTAATTGTTACAGTTGTGGGATCTGACACACAATTAGACGATTTTTCAACTGCTACCACCGTATAGTCACCTGCGGAAAGACCATTTACTGTAGCTCCGGTGTAATCCTCTGCTGGTTTTACAAATCCACCTTCATACCATAAGAAATCATAGTCGGTTGTATTACCACCAACATTTGCAGAAACTGAACCGCTGGACAAGTCATTACAGCTGGTAATATCCACTGCAGAGGCAGTAGGAACACCAACAGGTAAAAACGCAGTATTTATGGTTCCTGTCGTAGTTTCAAAACATCCGGTAGTATTATTTCTAACATTTACCGTGAATGTTCCATTTCTTTGATTTTGGAGACTTGGTCCTGTTGCTATAACCGTTACGTTATCCGCTCCAATCCATTCGAATGTATATCCTGAAGTAACTGTATCTACCGGATCTCCCAAATCGTCAAGTTCAATTACCTGTGCAAATAACTCACCATTGGGGATTTCACAGTCTGTAAGATCACTTACTACGGTCATAAGTATATCAAACTCAGGTTCAACTCTGTCGATAGTGATTTGAAGAGTATCTGACGAACAATTCGTTTGAGATGAGAAACCAACTACTGAGTATGTGCCATCATCTAATGCACTTTGAAGGCTTCCGGTGTAAACTGGAGCAGAAAAATCAGTTCCTGCATACCATTCATATGTAAAGCCATCAGCTTCGGTATATTTTTTCTCAACAGGTGGCTGGAATCCGGCAACAACTATATTGTCAAATTCCATGAACTCATTATTTCCGGTATTATGAACTTCTATTTCAATAACAAGATCTGTTCCTGAAAGCGCTGTTATTGTTGCTTGTTGAAAACCAAAACTTCCATTTCCTTCTCCACTATTCATAAGTGTTCTTGTTCCACCATCAAGGATGTAGTACACTCTCATAATGTCACGCCATTGATTGGAAGTTTCCTGATTATTTCCTCCAAACATATCTACAGATACAGCCACATCAGTAAAACCATTGATATCTATAGTTTCTGATGTCCATGTAACAAGATTGCTTTCGTTACTTCCTCCGGTATTATTTGCCTGGAACACCTGTCCGGAACCACCACCGCTTGGATTATTTACTCCAAGGAATCGAGGGTTTGACTTACCACCAGAAATTGTCCAAACTGAAGGTACAGCGCCTGCTCTGGCACCGATTGTTAAATCTTCAAAATCCTCAGACCAGATCACTTCAGTTTCACCACCTAATTCACCGAAGAAATAAGCTTCTGCGGTACCATTATTAGGTTTTGTGTCGTCACATTTTCTGTTATCGGCAATTTTATCAAGAGTAAGAGGAAAGGGGTCAAAAGTTGCCGTAATTTGAGCAATGTTATTTCCTGTCTCACATTCAGGAATACCTGCGGATCCTAAAGTAATGGGAGGATCTGCACTTCCATTATCATTTACGACCAGGAAGAGCTCGAATTCACCACCTGAACCTTGTACTGTTGCAGAAACTGTCTGAACTGAACCAACTGTAAAGTTTGCCAGTACAAAAACTTCTGTATTCAATCTGGTAGAACCAGCTACTCGAGGATCTCCATCATAGAATGTAATAGGAACAACTCCGGAAATATCAGTATCTCCATCATTCCTTATGTCGAATTCCACTTCAAACTCAGTTAATGGACATTCAGATGAACTAGCAGAGACAACATTTAATAGGTTAATGTCCGGAGAAACATAAGAAGGACAACCATCAATTTCAAGGAAAGTGGATTGGTTTAGAAATGAGTTAAGAGGTCTGTTGTCACCAACGCCACCGTCACAATCAGTACCAAAAACCTGAGTGTGGTCCTGCATTTGAATCGGGATTGTCAGGTTATCATTTATGTTTACATTGAAATAACCATGCTGGTTCCAAACTCTTCGTGAAGGTTGCCAGATTTCACCTCCATCAGCTTCATAGACACGAACCTGAGAAAATGTAGTATTTGGGTTATAAGGATTGAAAGGAGTCGTATTACTGGTATAGCAGGTAACACATATCTCACTGGAACCATCATTATCGACATCCGCAACGATTGGATACTCTTCCTGGGTTCTGGAAATACAAGGTACAGCCTGTCTGGTATCACCGTTTGTACCGTCTATAATTAAAAGTTCGCTTTCACTTCGATATACAGTTTCAGCAGCACCATCGCCATCAAAATCAAAGAGAGTACAACCCGTGAATCCGGATGAACCTTCTTTGATACCTTTTCTCCAAAGTGGAGTCATGTCATCATTTAATGCATAAAGAACCTGGTCTGAAACATAAATTGCATTTAGCCTGCCATCACCATTTACGTCACCGATATTAATTCTACCGGTACCTCTTGGGTGATTATTTGTTGGGTCGCTGTATGTTAGGTATTGGTCTTCATTTGGATCCCAAAAGAATATTGTTGTTGGCGCACTATAGTTACTTCCAAATGCTCCGGGCATCAAAATGTCCATGTCCCCATCCTGATCATAGTCAGCTGCTGAAATACAAGACCACTGATCTTTCCAGCTATTATAGTATTTTGGATGATATCTTCTTGATTCACCATCTGCTATAAAAAGGTCATTTAGGTCTTTTACAATTGTTTTAGTACCTGCACCTATATTAATAGCATATATTTCATTTCCTGTGATAAGTTCAAGACCGGAACAATCAGCACAGAAGGCATCTGGAAGTATATCAACTGCAATAGGTCCGTGAGCATAATCAATTTCCCAGTTTCCATTTCCTGCGACTACTACATTACCATTTATATCCATTATCTCATTTCGATAATAGATTTCCGGAGTTCCATCCTCATCAAAGTCAGCTAAACTCGGAAGTCCAATGTTATCACTTACTGTGACAGGTCCACCCCATACTGAGACTCCCTCACAATCGAAAAGCTCAATTCTTCTACCTTTATCCTCTACTACTACTACGTTTCCGCAACCATCGCCATCAAAATCTGCTATCGCCACAGCATTTTCAGGTTCATAAGAAAGTGCTACAGGGTTGTTATCTACATTGGTATCATAAGCACCAGTAACACCATCTAAAAAAGAAAGTCTTCTTACCTGCTTATTAGTTACAATAACTTCAGGAGTACCATCCTGGTCGATATCACCTACTGCTGGGGTTGCGTGAGAGTTAGCAGACTGATCGGGAGAACCCCATTGCAATCTCAATGAAAATGTAGGATTCTCTGTTGGTTCATCTTTACAAAAAACTTCGTTACCAACATAAAAATCGGAACAGGCACCTCCATCCGCACAATCTGGATCATAACAATCCACAAATCCATCCCCATCATCGTCAATACCATTGTCGCAGATCTCAGTCTGTGCAAAAGCATTGATAGAATAGATTAAAGTTGCGGTGAAGAATAATATAATTTTTCGATAGCTATTCATAGGCTCACGTAGTGATACTTTAGTTTATATGGTATAAATACTGTTTTCTTCGGGGTTGTAACCTGCTAAAACAGACTAAAAAAGGTTTTTTACATATTTCGTAATTTTCCTTAGTTAAAAATAAGAAAAATTACTATAAAATGTACTATATCTATAAAAAATTTAAATATTTTAAGATTTGATTTTAAGTGATTTTTAGTTGTTATCTCTGGCAAGGAGGATAGTTCCAGTCTGCTCAAATTCTTTGGATTGAGCACCATCACACTTAAGGACATAGTAGTAAACACCTTCCTCAGCATCTGCTCCATTTTCAATTCTACCATCCCAGACACAGTCATTATCAAATGGTGAATCACCGGTAAAAACCGTTCTTCCGCGTGTGTCAAAAATGTAAACAGTACAACCATTTAATGTGCTTGAGTTTATAATTTCCCAACAGTCAAACCCCAGATTGTTTCCATCAGGCGAAAAAGTCTTTCGACCTATTACACTGTTATTAATCAAAGAAACAAAAGAATTCTCTTCACATCCGTTTGCATCTGTACCAGAGAGAATTATTTGAGTTAAAGGCGACTTTGGATAGGCTAAAACGGTACTTTGTGTTGGGTCATCGAAAATATCTGCTGGTTCCCATTGGTAATCCGATCCTCCTGTAGCAACCAAAGTGATAGAAATAGCTCCATCCGGCATTTGTATTTCATCTCCTGTTTGGGTAGCTCCTTCATCCGGAGAACTAATTTCTAATCCTGAATTTGGAAAATTACTAACTGTCACCTGATCTGTAGCAGCACATTGGATATCTGTTACTACATCTACACTCACTGTAACCTGGTCTTCATCCCTGGCGGTTTTAGCATAAGTAAAAAAATTGGTTGATCCATCTGACCATTGGTAACTTGAAAGCTCTTCAGGCATTTCTAATCTAATACTATCGGATGGACATTTTTCAGTACCTTCAGGAGTGGATATGGTTAAATTTGGAGGGTCAGATGCCGTAACGTTTTCGCTAACATCACTTTCGCAATTATTTACGTCAGTATAAAATGTGGTAAGAACTGCACTGTAATTACCTGAATCTGTAAAAGTAAAATCGGTAACCAGCGTGTTGGAGTTTCCTATTGGGTTGCTATTCGCATCTAAAAACACCCACTCGTAATCAATATTAAAATCTGTATCAAAAGAAGAGGTTTGACCTACAAACTCCAATGCAACATCAACACAAATTTCAGTCTCTGTCGTTATACTTGATACAGGTAACTCGACTGCTTTCAAAGGAAAACCAATACTCTCGTTCTCGCACCCATTTGTCTGGTCAACAAAAGTGGCTGTGTAATCTCCGGTGGCGGAAACAGTTAAATTAGTATTGTTTTCGCCGGAAAGGATGGTTCCATCTCTATACCATTGGATATCAAATCCAACTGCTGTGTTTGTAATCAGTTCTGTAGTTGTGTTTGCGCAAAAATTTTGATCCCCATTCAATCGAACAGATGGTCGGGGAGGAGATGCTATTGTTACAAGTTCTGAAGCGGGGTTACTTTTACATCCACCTGTGTTTTCTACAACAAGAGTATAGGTTCCGGCATTTTCAGAAATAGCAGAGGAAGAAACTGTTATTGATGGTGTAGTTGTAGTTTGCTCAAATCCATTAGGTCCTGTCCAGAAGTAGTTGTCGGCTGTAACAGAGCTAGTTAGTATCAATTCATCTCCCAGGCAGAAATCATCTGTCGGGTCAATAGAAGCAGTTGCAGGAGTACCCGTATTAAGAGTAAAGCTTGCAAGAGTAGAAACTTCCTGACAGCCGGAAACAGCATTGGTAGCCGTAACTCTAACCTGAATATCTTCATTGAAGGTAGAAATTTCTAATGTATTGTCAGAGCCTGTATTGATATCTGTGGGATTGCCGCCGCTATCGATAATAGTCCAGTTGTAATCGATACCCACTCCTGGAGTAGCTGTAATTGCAAAAGGCACCCCATTGCAATAAGTATCTGAAGCCGGAGTTATGTCAGGAGAAACACAATTGCCGTTTACTAAATATGATAACAACCCGGGTTGAGATCTTCCTTCTAAACTAAATGAAGTAAAAATTAGATCTGGTTTAGCATCGTTATTAAGATCGGTGACTTTAACGAACCTACTGTTTTCAGTTATATCCAGGAATTCAGGAGAAAAAGCAACCTGATCACCCTCTGTATTATTTTCTAATATTTCAATTGTGTTTGAATTATTGTCCAGAATACCCACAGCAAGGTCAACCTTGCCATCTCCGTTAACATCACCGGCATCAATTCCAAAAACAGCATTTGAGAAGAGTGCTACGGTATTAAACTCACCAAATGAAATGCTTTGTCCAGCTCCAGATGTGGTATTCAGAATAATTTCAACATCAGAATTACTACTACTTGAAATTTTCAAATCTGTGGTGGCAATATCATTAAAACCGTCATTATTTAAATCCGCTATTAGTATATCCCTGTTTTGAGTTTGTTCTCCTGGTCGGATTTCTATTGGATCCTGAAAATTCAATAGGCCTGTATTGCTTTGATTTTGAAATATAAAAACAGGAGATTCCTCAAAAGCACTTACTGCAATATCAATCAGGTTATCATTGTTTAAATCACCAAGTTCGAAGAAGCCAGCAAGAAAACCATCTGGAATATTGATAGCAAAAGGCTCTTCAAACGAAATTTCAGCAGAAGTACTGCTATTTAAGTATATCTGCAATACGTTATCTTCTTCATTGGAGACAACCAGATCCAATTTTCCATCATTATCAAGATCTGCTGACCTTGTTCTAAAAGGAGCTCTTAAATCATTGTTTGCGTTTCTTGGTAAAGCAAATTGAAGGGTAGGAGTAAGTGGAAATGAAATATTCCCTGCTGTCGAATTATTTTTATAAATTTCTATGTTTTCAGCTCCTGTATCTCCGTCATTATTTTGTGTAAATATAAGTTCTGGTAAACCATCACCATCCAAATCTGCACAATCAGCATTAATGGAAGGTTTTTCGCCTAATTCAAGTACAAGGTCAAGACTTACTGAAGTAGTTGTACTATTGTTTCTATATACTTGTCTTTTAGCTTTTCCAACTGCAGGATTTTCCCTGGAAGTAACAATAATATCGGTTTTGCCATCCTGATCAAGATCGCAGTCACATAAATTCAACACAAAAAATTCACCTGTGTTAATGTCAGTGACATCACTGAATTTCTCTTTAGAAATATTACCGCCATTAAAGTTCAGTGCAAATCTTTGGGATGACTGAGTGATAAATCCAGTGGATAAATTTGTGATGGTTACTGGTCCTTCTGTTGCATTAGCTGGAATGGCTACCTCAATTATATTTTCTGAATTGCTAATGATGTTGGAAACAGTAGCCTGTCCAATTTGAATTTTTAGATTAGAAACATTTGATGGGAAACCACCACCTACGATGGTGAGTTTTTCTGAAACATTTGCCCTAATGGGACTAATGGAATTAATAAATGGATTGGTTTGTCCAAAAATAAATCCTGAAATAAATAAACCGAATATATATAAAGGTATTCTTTTCATTCTTTAATTGACTTTAAGTATCCATATCTCCTCTAATCCAGGTTTATTATCATGTCTATTTTTAAACCCTTGTGCGGTATCAGTACTTTTTGATCTGTGAATTACAACATAATACAGTTCATTTTGAGAATTGAAACCAACAATCGTTTCTTTAAATCCTCTTTGGAACATATCATCGCTGTAGTTTTCAGCTCTTTCAAAGCTTCTGAAAGCACCTGCAATTACATAGACACCACTTGGTAATTCAAGCATGTGATTTCCCCTTGTCACTTCTTCAGTCTCTTCAGTATTAGTTGGTCGATATTCAGCAGGATCGGTATTATCGATTTCTTGTTCTTCAGGAGGAAAATCATAAGCAGGGTCTTCCTTAAGGTCATAGTCTTCAGGTTGTTCAAAAGGTTCTTCCTGCGGTTCTTTTGTTTCAGAAAGAATGGCTTCCAGTTCTGTTGCTGTAAGAACGGGTTCCCATTTAATGATTTGTGTTTTATTACCCTGAGCATCAGTATCCAGGTATTTTATACCGACTTCAGTATTACCATCGGCAGTTGTTCTTTTAAGTGGAGGTTCATCTTCCAGCAGTTCCCAGCTTTCATCTGTTGGTCTCCACGCAAGAGCGTATTCGTTTTCACCTTCTTCATTTTGGTGTTCAACGATAAATGCTTCTTCCTCCTGATTATATTCGTTTACCCGCTTTACCGGTTGATGGTCTTCATCTACTTTCCATGCTTCTTCTTCGATAGTTGTTCCTTCATCTTCTTTATCACCTCCTGCAACTACTGCCCCAACTACAGCTCCTGCTGCTATTTCTTCAGCTTGAGAATCCGTTTTTGGGGTTTCTTCTGTTGGTTTGGCAATATCCAGGGCATCTTCATCAGCATCATTTTCTGCCATCGCAGCAGCTCTGGCTGCTTCAATTTCAGCAATTCTTTGCTGTCGTTCCTGCTCAGCTAATTCTTCTCTTTCCTCTTTGCTTAATCGATGAGATTTGATAAAAGAAGAAGAGTGTTCAGCATGTGATTTTCTTCTGCCAATATGATATCCTATGTGAACTTCATGACTAGGTCCCAAAAAACTGTTGATATCGGTATTTCCCAGTTCATAGGCATATCCAACTGCTAACTTCTCTGCTATTTTCGTCCCAAGGTTAAACACATAAGTATTATCCTGTCTGTAGGTTGCACCTACCCACACGATATGGTATATGTGTGCAATTACTGTGGCTTCAAATTGGCTGGGAGCAAATTTTCTATATCTGTAAAGGACATGGGGTTCGATAGCAATATCATTATTGATATGTCCTCTATAGTTAGCTTTTAAGATTAAGTTATCAAGTGGTTGAACTCGTATTGGCGCAAAACTCTCATTTTGGAAATAATCGTAACTGATAAGGTTTGGCATTGATACTCCAAAATTGAAGTGACCGGAGTGGTAAGTAACCCCAAAATCAGAAACCATAAATGAGTTAGAGTTTGCCAGGCTGGCAAATGCAGGATCTGTCGGGTCATCGATTTCTCCTAAAGTAAGGTTTTGTGAACCACCTCCAACTGATAATCCAAATCGCAAATAATGTTTTCTGTCAAATGTAAGTAAGTAAGAACCAGAAACCTTACCTACATTTTTCTGTATGGGACCTGTCGCATAATTATAGAAGGCAGCTCCAATCCCAATCCCACCTTCCAGAGGCGTATGAAATGAAGCATGAGCAATTCTAGGTGCACCATCTATATTGGTCCATTGTTGCTGATACATCAAAAAAAGCACACTATGACCATCTACACCTGCATAAGCGGGGTTATACAGGTAGGGGTTCATAAAAAATTGATTGTAAACTTCAGGTTGTTGTGCCAGAAGTGTTGTGCTAAAAAAAATAAGCAACCCACTAAAAGCACCTTTCATTTTAATCATACACCCTATTTTCTTGATTTTTATCCTGCTGATTATCAAAGTTGTAAATATAATGTACTCAAGTTATAAACAAATCATTTTTTTGAGTCAATCGGTAAAACTTGTGATTGAACTAAACTTATAATTTTTTGTAATATTCTCTTTATTAACTCGTTTGTGCTGAAGTTATTTTGTATTATTACACTGTAATTCTAAGCTATGCGAAAAGTTTTCTTTTCATTTTTACTATTAACTATCTTTTTTTCAGCGTATTCTCAATATTGGTTTGGGCCAAAAGTCGGGACTCATTTAGTTTCACACCGATACCAGTTGAAAGATTACAAGAGTGATTCATTTAAAATAAATCCAGATGTGAGGTGGCAGGTTGGTTTTGTACTAACCTATTCTGCATCAGAACGTTACTCTGTTCATACTGAGATTAATTTTGAAAGAATACAAAGAGTTTTTAAGAATGAACCACCCCAATTGCCAAACGTTTACAGTAAGACTACCAGTTCTTTTTTAAGTATCCCCTTAATGTTGCGTGTTAATTTTGGTCAGGGACCTGTTAAATTCTATGCAAACGGAGGCCCGAAAATATCATTGTGGATGGGAGGTAAAGGACTGATCAGAGATTTAGATGAATTTGATGAATTTTTGGGTACCGATTACGAATATGAGTATCGGTATGTTTTCAATGAAAGTAAAGAAACATTTCCTGAGACAGGTCGCGCCGATGTTGCCATTGTTGATCCCAACAGAATACAATTTGCGTTAGCAGCAGGTGTCGGTGCATATTTTGAAATACCCAACGGAAGCAGAATAATGCTTGATCTCAGATACAGTCATGGTCATTCTAATATGGGGTTTAACGGTAGTCCTGGATTTACGTTTGAGGAGTATGAAGAAAACTTTGAATACGCGAACGACATGATATCTGTATCTGTAGGTTACATGCTTGAGTTTGATCAAACTCTTCAGATAAAAGGTAGAAGTACAAATGCTCAAACCAACAAATCCAAAAAGAGCAAGAAGAAAAACCGGAAAAAAAAGAACTGATCTGATCAACCAATTCACTTGAAATAAGGTTGTTTGATCATGTTTAAGATTGCCTGGAACGAACTCTACGCCCATCCTTTACCTGAAAATCATAGATTTCCCATGGAAAAATATGAGCTTTTGCCATTGCAGCTTCAGCATGAGGGAACCGTCAGAAAGGAAAGCTTCTTTAGTCCGGAAAAAGTATCAATAGAAGACATTTTAGCCACACACAACTCTGTTTACTGGGAAAAATTATCTAATCAGAAACTTTCTCGTCATGAGATTAGAAAAACTGGTTTTCCGTTATCTAAACAATTGGTTGAACGTGAAGTAACCATTATGGGCGGTACTTTGCAATGTGCCTATTATGCATTGGAATTTGGCGTCTCCATGAATATTGCAGGTGGAACACATCATGCATTTACTGATCGTGGCGAAGGGTTTTGCCTGCTGAATGATATTGCAATTGCTGCAAATCACTTACTTCGAAAAAAACTCGCATCTAAAATACTGGTTGTGGACCTGGATGTTCATCAGGGTAATGGAACAGCTGAGATTTTCCAGGATAATCCATCCGTATATACTTTCAGTATGCATGGTCAGAAAAACTATCCTTTAGACAAAGAAAAATCTGACCTTGACATAGGTCTGGAAGATGGAATTGAAGACGAAGAATATCTTAGAATACTGAATTTAAATCTACAAAAGCTGTTAATCGAGCAGAGTCCTGATTTTGTTTTTTTTCAATCAGGTGTTGATGTTCTATCTTCAGATAAACTTGGGAGGATGAACCTTACCCTTTCCGGATGTGCTGAAAGGGATCGGATAGTCCTGGAACTGGTAAAAGAACGGAATATTCCGCTTGTTGCCAGTATGGGAGGTGGATATTCCCCTAAAATAGCTGATATAGTAGAAGCACATGCCAATACTTTTCGAATAGCAAATGAATTGTATTTTTAGATGATTTAGTTTAATTATACTTATATATCTTTAAACTTCCAGTTCAATACCTTCCTTTGTCTTTCAGATAGCATTTATTCTATTGTATCTCATGGATAATTTTAATAGATTACAAAGGGGAAATCGTACTTAATCTGTGTTACAAGCATTTTTAAAATTCCTGGGTGGAGAGCCTGGTTTGGAAAAACATATGTGGCTGCTCCTTGGGAAAGGGTTTTTTATGGGGATTTTTTTAGCAACTTATCAGGTTGGTTCTGAATCTCTTTTTATCCAAAAACTAGGTGAGGACTATCTGGACGTCGCATTTTTTGTTACTGGTTTTTTAGGAATCCTCAGTACTGTAATATTTGTAAACCTACAGGCCAGGATAAAATTTTCATCATTAGTTGTAGCGAATATTTTCGTAATATTTTTTTTTGTAGCAGGAACAAGAGCAGCATTTGAATTTCTAAGCGAGGATAGCATTTATTACAATTACCTGCCATTTATACTTTTTGTTATGATGGGGCCGATCACCGCAATTACATTATTAGGGTTCTGGGGTGTTTTTGGTCGAATGTTTGATAATCGTCAGGCAAAAAAGATAATTGGGGGAATAGATACCGGACAGCTTTTTGCAACCATCATAGCATTTTTCTCAATACCTCTTATCACACAATTACCCTACTTATCACACAATTACCCTACATAGATGAAACGTATGATTTACTTTTTGTTTCTGGATTGGCCTCCTTTGGGATACTTTTCTTCACTATTTGGATAATCAGAGAATTTCACATTGATAAAGCAACAAGGGCTAAAACAACTGAGCAAAAAGAAAAAGTTAAATTCAGTACGATTTTCAAAGATCCCTACACCCGTTTGCTTTCATTATTTCTGATATTCTCGATGGCAGCGAGTGTATTTATGGACTACACATTTTATTCAGCAACAGAAACTATGTTCCCTATCGAGGAGGAGCTAAATACTTTCCTTTCTTTTTTCAATGGAACAGTAATTCTAATGAGTTTCTTTATTCAAAGTTTTATAAATGATATCATCATCGGCAGATTTGGTTTGAAAGTGTCTTTGATGACCATGCCCATCATTTTGATACTTTTTACACTGGGTATTTTGTATAGTGGATATGTTTATGGTTATGAAACTAAAAATGAACTTTACATTCTGTTCTTCGTATTTGCTGCATCAGGGAAAGCCTTTACTGCATCATTAAAGGACGCATTAGAATCCCCGGCATTCAAATTATTCTTTCTTCCCTTCGATATCAAAGTTCGATTTGATATCCAGACCAGGATAGAGGGTGTGGTAAACGAATTTGCAACATTGATTGCCGGAGCTATTCAGATTGGACTTGGTGCTTTAGTTTTTTTCAAGCTTATACATTTTGCTTATTTCATCATAATAATGGCAGGTGTTGTAATCTATCTTGCCAGTAAACTGTATGATGAATATAAAGTAACACTGAAACAAACGCTTGAGAGACAAAAATCAGATCTGAAAGAAAAAGGTACGAAAAATGAGCATAATACTCTCAATGTTATCAAGTCTGAAATAAAAACAAGGAATCTGAAAAGAATATTGAATGCATTAAGAGTGCTTGAAAATATTGATCCACTGCAGTATGAATACACACTTCTTGATCTTCTAAGTTCGAAATATCCCAAAATCAGGCAGTTTGCATATCGCAAACTCAAGGAGAACCAGAGCTTTACTGTTGTAAAAATAATCAAGGCTGAATCTGAGACGGAGGGCGATGAACAAACACTTGAAATAGCTAATGAGGTAGTCGTTGAACTTGAGAATATGGCTGAAATTGAACTCAATGATGAATACATACGATCACTGGTTCGATCTACCAAACCTCAGGAACGAATTACAGGTGCTAAAAAACTTGCTAGAATTACTGAAGACCGACATTTGTCGTTTATAATTGAATTGCTCAGAGATATTAATCCGGATGTTAGAAAAGCAGCATTGATTACGGCTGGAAAGGTAAAAAGACCTGAATTGTGGCCAATCCTGGTAGAGAATCTCCATTCTCCAACCTATGGAAATGCAGCCATGTCCTCTTTGATAAACATAGGTGAACCTGCTTTTCATACCATTGATACATCCTTCTACAAGACAGGGCAGTATGAAAGTACAATGCTTCGCATAATTCAGATTTTTGGACGAATCAATATCAAGCAGTCAAGTGATTTACTTTGGAAAAAGATAGAGTTTCCAAATAAAAGAATAGTTTCTGAACTTCTGGTTTCATTGAGCTACCATGGGTTTCAGGCGAAGGATTTCCAGGCAGCAAGAATCAAAATATTTGTTGAGAATCTAATTGGTGATCTGGCCTGGAATATTAAAGTTCTTAAGGATATTCCTGAAGAAACTGAACTTGATCAATTGCTAATTCAGGCTTTGGATGAAGAAAATAGAGTCAATTATGACAATATTTTCATGCTGCTGGCGATGATTTACGACGCACAAAGTGTAATGCTGGTGAGGGAGAATATTTATGCCCAAACAGTTGATTCGATCATGTTTGCAGTTGAGATGCTGGATGTATTTTTAGATGAGGAAATGAAGCCAAAAGTTATTCCGGTAATGGACGACTTAAAAACAGATGAGCGACTTGCCAGGCTTCAGAACTTTTTCCCACCAGAAGAATTTGAGAACTATGAAGACCTGTTGAGACAGATTATAAATAGGGATTACAACCGAATAACTAGATACACGAAACTTTTGGCATTAGAAAGAATCAGAAAAATGGAAGAGGCTTCCGTATCCAATGATTTGATTGCTAATCTTTTCAACCCTGATAAAATTATTCGACAGACTGCTGCAAATGTTATTTACACTATTGATAAACTGGCATATCAGGAACATTCCATAAGACTGAAACAGAATGTCAAGAAAGAACTAGATAGATCTATACTACCTCCTGTTTTCATTGATCAATCTGAAGAATATTATCAGGATATACTGGAAATCGATAAGGTATTAACATTAAAAAAGTCACCATTTTTCAGGAAAATACCAGGTGATCTTATCGTCAATATTGCAGAAGTAATGGATGAAATAAGGGTCACGGAAGGGACAAGATTAATTGAAAAGGATGAAACCGGTGATGTTCCTGTTTATTTGATTCTAGAAGGTACAGCCCAAAAGATAACCGGGGAAGAAGAAGAATTACTGGAACCCGGAATGCTCTTCGGATATGAATTTATCTCAACAAAAGAGAAGTTTGATTATCAGGTAATTTCTAATGAGCGAATGCATTTATTGGTGCTAAGAAAAGAAGAAATACTTGACCTAATGTCGAAACATATTAAGATAATGGAAGCGTATTTAAGACTTTTAAACGGGGAGATAGAGATACAGGAAGAAAAAGAAGAAGAGGTATTTGATATGGATATAATATAAATTAATTCAGGATTTTCTAAAATGACCGATCAACCAAATATTGTCCTAGTTTATGCAGAAGGAGATAATAATCATGGAGATGGGGATCCTAAAGGCTGGGTAAGCAATTTTCATAAGTTTTTTAGTTCACTTTTCCTGCAGGTTAGTGGAATAGATCCTGAAATCTCAATGAAATCAGAAGCAACACTCCAACCGTCAGATGTGGAGGAGGCGGATGCTGTCCTTTTTGTTTTGACTCCTATTTCACTCCAGGAAAATAAGCTGGTGAATACGATAAGTGGCTGGGTACAAATGTCTGAATTTGGAAAGGTATCAGATAAATTGTTCATCATTCATAAAACAGAGGTGAACTACAGTGATGAACTACCAGAACTTTCAGATATCATTTCATATGACCTATTTTTTATTGATCCGCTTACGGGTACATCTCAGGAGTTCAGAAGGTTTTTTGGACAGGATGCGGAGCGAGGGTATTGGATGAAGCTGATTGATCTGGCTTATGATTTATTTAATTTATTGAATCCTGATGAGAAATTAAAAATCTCTGAAAAAGAGAAGACAGATCCTGCGAAAACAGTTTACCTGGCAAATACGGGAGTCGATTTGATAATTCATCGAGATATAATTAAAAGGGAATTGAAAAGACATGGGTACCACGTACTTCCTTCTCAAACATTACCCAAAGAGAAAGATAGGCTTGATTCCATGATTCGGGAAGATTTAGCAAATTGCTCTTTATCTATTCACCTGATCGGAGAAGATTATGGCTATAAAGTAAAGGGATCTGACCGATCTGTTGTGGATATGCAAAATGAGTTGGCCAGTGATCAGCTTGAAATTATCAAGAAGTATAATGAGACTACTAAAAAGCCAAAGAAATTCAGCAGGTTGATCTGGATAACACCGGAACTAAAAAATGTTTCGGAACGACAGAAGATATTTATTGATGATATAAAAGGTGAGGCCGCTCATGTGGATGAAGCAGAGGTGTTACAGGTAACATTGAATGAATTTAAAGCAATTATTCGGGAAGAACTGGAAACAGGAGGTAGATTTAAAACAAGAGCCAAAATAGAGA
>CAYTFO010000081.1:0-15380 GCA_964437135.1 uncultured Roseivirgaceae bacterium
TATTCCCATTTCACAATATGTTGAACAGTTTCCGCATGATATACATTGCCCACCATTTGTCGTAATTCTAAATCGGGATTTAAATCGTTGAACCAATCCCAGATATGCAGCTAATGGGCAACCAAACCTACACCAGACCCTATTACCCATAAATGGATAGAAACCAGTACCTACAACACCGCTAAATATTGCACCGATCATAAAACCATAGGGTTTTCGAAGATAATTGTAAGTATTCATACCGAAAATCGTATCAGTTCCCGATACAAAGTTGTAAATCACTCCAACTGTCATAATTACTGCAAAAACAAGGACTCCATGAATCAACCAACGTTCAATTTGCCATGCTTTGATTGATTTGTCAGAAAGCTGACGGAAAGGATCTCCGGCTGTTTCTGCCAGTCCGCCACATCCGCATACCCAGGAACAATACCATCTTTTTCCGAAGAAGTAGGTAAAAACCGGAACTCCTATTAGAAAAAGCGTAATGCCCCATGCGAACATAAAAATTCCAATCCCACCTCCGGATGTGAGCATATTAATGTGCCACGCATCAAAGAAATCATAGTCCAATGGCCACATATTTTTAAAATCGAAGTAGGGTTGATTGAGTCTGACCAGAATTTCAGGTATAATAAATGCAAATGCCAACTGAAAAAACATAACTGATAATGTTCTTATCATCTGATATTTACTATGTCTGTATTTGATAAGCATACGAATACCCATCACCAGTACTGCGAAAGTGTATAGAAAACCATACAGGAACCATTGACTGGATTCACCACCAGGGATAAGCAATTGTTTTACGGGCTCTACGAGAATGATCCAGTTGGTCATATACTCTTCATAGAAATAGAGAAAAACATAGAAGACGATGAGAAGGGTTCCGATACATATACCTATCCACCCTCTGTTATTCAAGCTCTTATGAAAAATCCCATTGTTCTTAATCCCAGGCTTTCCGTCCAGATTGATTTTTGGAAGCAAATACATTAGGGCACCAATTGTGCCTAATATGAATGTCAAAAAGAATAGTAAAACTGTTTTTTCTTTGATAAGACCTTGTGTGGAAGCTTTTGTGATAGAAGAAGAATAGTCATCATAAATGATTTGATCCCATTTTTCCTCAGATCTAAGTTCATCGTTAAGTTGATTAAATGCATTGTTAAAATCACTTATGAAATTAAAATTGGATGAGTATTTCTCATCAAACATGAATTGAATGCGAGGTTTAAGATTTTCCTGGTGCTGTTCTTTTACTACTGAACTGAAAATTTCCTCCGTTATTTTGTAATCCGATAAAAAGAAGATTCCCAGAAAAAGAGAAAATGATAGTAAAAAAATAAATAGCCCTGTTTTTTTTATGAATTTCATATCGTTTATGTCAGCAGTTTCTCCAATAAAGATTTAGTTCTTGGTTTGATTTTTTGGTCTGGAAAAGTTTCATTGAAAAGTTTTTGAATTGGAATATCATACTGTTTGTAAAACTCAGGATCGAAATTTGCCTGTTTCAGGTTTTTTACAATGAAACTCAGATCCTTTTTTTCCTTCAACCATCTTTCCCAGATTTCGTGTTTCATTCGAATTCCAAAAGTATTTATTCCTTTGACTTCAAATGATTGGAGGTCATAGGCTATGGTGATACTTTTATTTTCCTTTTCTGCTTTCCAGTAAAAATGACGTATTCCTTCTTTTGGTATAGGCTCTACGTTTCCATACGTTTGATATTCTATATCAAAAAACTTTGCAGAATTAAACCAGACTCCGGGTTCGTATTCTGTTGAATTCCCTGTTATATTTAAGGCTACGATTTCACCCATCATTCTACCCACATACCATACTGCTTCGATAGGTCTTCTATTTGATTTTGGATTCTTCACCTGTGCACAATCTCCGATAGCATATACGTCCCTGATATTTGTTTCCAGAAAATTATTGACAAGTATTCCCTTATCGGTTTCCAGTTTAGTACTCTTAAAAAGGTCAATATTTGGAGAAACGCCCACAGTAAGACCTACAAATTCACAATTTATTATTTCACCAGATTTAGTTTTAATTGCTTTGACATGGCCAGTTCCGTCATCCACTATTTCTTCCAACTCCGTTTCCATCCTAAGGTCAATACCATTTTCCCGGATATGTTTCTCTATCATTTCAGCTTCATTTTCCGTAATGACCATTTCCCAGAATCTCTTATCTCTTACCAGGTAAACTACTTTTTTATTTCTGCTATGAAGCATTTCAGCTAGTTCAATTCCAATCAGCCCACCGCCAACTACTACTGCTGTTTCGATTTGTGGAGTTTTTAATTCCAATGATTCTAAATCCTGAATTGAATACAAACCCTGAACCCCCTCTAGCTCTTGTCCAGGCCATCCAAACTTATTTGATTTGGAACCTGTAGCAATTATTAATTTTTCATATTCGATATTACCTTTTTCAGATTTTAAAAGTTTGTTTTCAAAGTCTATCTCCGTTATCCATGTTTTGAGGAGCTCAATTTTATTTTTTCCCCAGAACCAATCCTCGTAAGGTTTTGTATTCTCATATTTCATATGGCCCATGTAGATATACATTAGAGCTGTTCTGCTAAAAAAATGCTCAGTCTCTCCGGAAATAATCAGGATTTCATCGTCACTTCTTTTACGAATATGACGTGCAGCAGTAATTCCAGCTATTCCGTTTCCAAGGATTACGATTTTGGACATGAATGTAAGTTACCTTCAGGGATTAAATATGTCATTCAAGATACAATGTAAACGAATCAATTGTCAAATGATTGACAAATTATCTGTTAAGTTTTGACGAACTATAGAAATGCAATTTCTGTTTTATCTATAGAAGGGAAAGTATAAGAGGGGAAGAACTTGCCGGGCTCTCTTTAGGTTATTGATTTGATGTCAAGATAAGGTTAGGTTTAGAAAAAGTTCGGTGAGTGGTAAGGCTGGCAAGACGCCAGCCTTACTTATTTAAATTGATTCTTCTTCCTTTAATTCCAATTGTTTTGTATTGTCATTAGGATTTCGATCTATGAGTTTATTCATGGGATCAATACCTGCTTTTACAGGAAGTTCATCCACTATGATTTTAAAATTCTCGATTTCATTCTGAATTTTGTGCTTTTTCAAATAAATGAACTTTTCTTTTTCATTCTTATCCTCAACCAATACGCCAATATCAATCCAGTCATTCAATTCTATTGAAGTTTCATTCCCGAGACTGTCTGCCCTGTATTTGATTGATTCTACCTGTAAATCAATCTCATACGTGCTGTCAGGCAGCATTGTATAGGTAGCTTCTTTTGTTTTTATCTCAAATAATGTGATCGTTTCAAACATATCAGTGATGATATACTGTAAAGAATCAGGTGTCACATCTCTGTAATACTCAATTAAATCAGCAGATGTTGGATATGGACTTTCTTTAAAAGCCCAATCTTCATTAAACCTTTTTAAAGCTGCATTTATACTGTCTTCCCCAACATAATCTTGTAGAGCATACATCACTAAAGATCCTTTCCTGTAATGGATGTAACCTTGTCCTTCGACCAATTCTAACGGCATTTCTTTCTTGCTTTCGAAAGTTCTACCTACCAGATATGAATTAAGCTCATGCATCAGGAATTCTTTAATAATCTCCGGAGGGAATTTTTTTTTCATTACCATGAGAGCAGAATATTGAGATAATGTTTCAGACAACATGGCATTACCTTTTACCCCGGCTTCCGTCACCTGATGTCCCCACCATTGATGAGCTACCTCATGTGCCGTTACATAGAATGGTAGGTCTACATTATCCTCTTTTATATTTTGTATAAACCCGATACCTTCCGAAAATGGAACAGTATTGGCAAAAGACTGAGCGAAAGATCTATATCTTGGAAACTCCATGATTCTAAGTTGTCTGAATTGATATGGACTGAAGTTTTCAGTATAATAGCTAAGAGCCTCCTTCATTCCATTCATCATTCGTTCAGTATTATATTCATGTCCTTTGTGATAATATATTTCCAGTGCTACTTCTGGAAGAGTATCAACAGGTGGAATCCATTTATCTCTGATCACTTCATAGTCTGCTGAAATTATGGCATAGAAATTTACCATTGGAGTATCCATTTTATACTGATAATAATCTCTTCCATTTTCACTCCATTTTTTCTGCAAATAACCGGGTGCGATAGCAATTTGAGATGAGTCAGTACTAATCACAGTTTCGAACCTGATTTTATCAGAATCATCTCCAAAAAGGGACTGAGTTATTCCTTTGGGATCATCACGCTCCATCATTCTTTCTTTTGGTTCCAGACTATATTCCTTTCTATCGTCATCAGAACTTAGCTCATATCCGGAATTATACCCAAGGGATGGAAAGTATGAATTTGAATTAAAAAAAGTACCATTAAAAACTACATCTGTATTTGAGCCACCTTCTTTAAATCCTTTAGTTGTAAACTCTACATTGAAATTCATTTTTACCGAATCTCCGGGATTTAAAGGATTTTCTAATTCATAAATAGTGTATTTGAAATCTGCAAAGTCCTCTTTAACTGTCGAACCAGCTTCGAAATCCAATTGAGTATTAACCTGATCATCAACAGGTAGCTGTATATGAATATCTGATATGGTTTCATCAGATTTATTCTTTAAATAATAAAACCCACTCACTTTGAAATCTCTGTCAAACGGGTATACATCTACCTTCAGGTTCGATTCGATAATTTTAGGCTGTGTCACCCATTCATATTTTTTAAGAGTTTTTTCATATTCAGCTCTTAATTCTTTTTGTTCATCAGAATTTCTGTAAACATTGATCACATTGGTATTGTAAAATATAAATGCACCACTTCCTACAAATACGATTGATGATGCGACTATAAAAGCAGCCAATGATCTATTAAATCTAAGTTTACTCAACTTAAACCGGGTCACGAAATTGGTTTCCAGTCCTCTGGTTATAAACAGGATTCCAATTACAAATAGCAATCCGGCAAATCCAAACCAATACACATTGAACCAAGAAAATGGAGTAATATAATGACCAAAATTATTCATGTCAGAATAAGCACCCAAACTTGCATTTGCATAATAGAACATTCTATGCTCTATCCCGAGCTCACTTATAAAGAGTAGAGCTATGTAAAAAATAAACTGAACCCCAAATCCCAGAAACTTATGATTAACAAGTGATTGTATAAAGAGGCCGAGAATAACATAAAGAACAATGAGAGCGAAGGTATCACCATACAATGTTGCTATGTAAACCTGCCAGTCAATCACCGGGTATCCTTTTATAATCTGAATGGAAATACCACAAAACATTAGAAAAGTCAATAACAAGATCGCCATTAATGCCAATCCAAGGAATTTGCTGATAATTACAACTGCATTTGGATAAGGCAATGCATCATAGATAAGATTCATTTTCACATCTCTTTCTTTCCAAATGAGTTCACCGGTATACAGAACAGTAAGAATGATAAAGAAAAGGTTGAAAATTCCAATTAGACTCACAGATTGTGAGCTGGTTTGATAAACCTGGATATCATAGGCTCCGGTTCCGGAAGCAAAAGCAATTACAAATATGAATGCAATACCTGCTAATGATATAAAAATGAAAGGCCCTTGTTTAATGATCCATTTAAAATAAAACAATGACAAGCTGGATATTTGAATAATATTTGCCTTCAAATTGAAGTATTGATGTACAGTTGGAACTGCCAGGCCTTCAAATTCCTCAATATTTTCTTTTGAGGATCTTCTTTTACTAGATTTTGTACCAAGTGTTTCAAACTTAAATGAAAATAAGGTTATTAAGAGACTAAAAAGACCCACTCCTAACCAAATTAACCTGTTTTGGAGAATAACTCCCGAAAGTTCAAACAAGTTTGAATTTTGTTCTGCTACTGTCCAGTATTGTGTGGTAACGGAAAGAGCCCCAAATCCAAAAGGATCAATCAAAGCAGCCATTTCCTGGTTATCCAGCTCGGAGAGAAATTGTTGTGCAACGAGATATCCCATAAACAAGATGATACCTTGTGCATAAACGACTACCATTTTTTTACCCAAAGCACCCCCTGCAAAGAATATGGCACTCAGGATGATAATATTGGGTAAAACAAAAATTAGAAATGGATTAAAATAAACTGCCATATTAAATGGATTCAGTTTATCCGTGTATTCATGCCATGGCCAGGGGAGTACCTGCCCTAAAGCAGTACCCCAAATTATCCCTGAAATTACTAATATGGTTATAAATAGAGATCCAAAGTATTTCCCAAGCAGGTAGGATGTTTTTTTGGAAGGGGTAGAAAAGATCATTGAATCTGTCTTGTGTTCAAAGTCTCTAAGGACAGGTACACCCATTATTGCGGAAATGATAAATACACCAAAAAGCATCATTACCATTTCAATTGCAGCAATCGCAACTGGTGCATTTTCCATAACTTTTCCACCACTACCTGCTGCCTGTACCATATCAGTAGAAGTAGCAAGAAATCCAAGCAAGAATAAAATACCGAAGTAAATATATGTGGCCGGTCTGGCCAGCCTGTATTTAAGTTCAAATCTGAAAAACTCCCACATATCTTCTTATTTTAAGCAGTTTCAATAACTTCTTTTGCTGATTCATTAATTTTCGCGAAGTATACATCTTCCAGATCTACAAATTCTTGTAAAAAACCATCCTCTGGCTTGCTATCACTATGAACATGTATCTGAGGCGTACCCGCAATTAGTCTTTCTGAAATTACATTGTATTTTCCTTTGTACAATTCCAAATCCTCTTTGGAGATGGATTTACTCCATATTTTACCTTCAAGCTTTTTAATAGCATCAAGTGGGTTTCCTGTCAAAAGTACTTCACCCTGATTGATAATTGCCATATTGGTGCACAGTTCTTTTACATCATCGACAATATGAGTAGAAAGAATAACTACAGTATTTTCTCCAAGTTCAGATAACAGGTTAAGGAATCGGTTTCTTTCAGCAGGATCAAGACCTGCAGTTGGTTCATCCACAATGATTAGCTTGGGATCAGAAATTAAGGCCTGAGCTATCCCGAATCTTTGTTTCATACCTCCTGAGTATCCACCCAGATCTTTTTTTCTATGTTTGTACAAGTTTGTCTTCTGGAGAAGTGACTTCACAAGTTCTTTGCGTTCTTTAGAGTTTGTAATCCCTTTCAATACCGCAATATGATTTAAAAGATCTTCAGCAGAGACTTTTGGATAGACTCCAAACTCTTGCGGGAGATAACCCAATACTTTTCTTACGCTGTCTTTTTCTTTCAGGACATCAATATCCCCCAGCATAATACTTCCTTCGTCAGGTTCCTGTAAAGTAGCAATGGTTCTCATTAGGGATGATTTCCCTGCACCATTTGGCCCCAGTAATCCAAACATTCCAACAGGAATATCTAGCGTTACGTTTTTTAGCGCCTGTACTCCGTTTGAATATGTTTTAGAAAGATTTGTTATTTTAAGATGCATAGAATTTAAGCAGTTAATATGATTTTTGATTATTAGTATCAGATGTAAAATAAATATTACATCTGACGAATTAAAAATGAGTTTGTTACAGACGGGAATTTCATGGTTTTAAAAATATCTAGTTAATTTTTCCCAGTAATACATTCACATTTTTATTTATTGGATTACCTGTAGTTCTTCTAAAGCTTACTATTTGACCTGTATGATAAATAGCATCACTAATAGGACCATTTATTAAATTCCATACGGGAATTTTAATACCATTTGAAAAAGTTATTTCAATATTTTCAATGCTTTGATTTGTAAGTTTTTCAGAAGCAATTTGAAGATTTTCTAGTGTAAGCTTTCTTAATTCCGGATAGGAGAGGTTAGGTAATAGTTTGTCTCTTTCAAAAACCTCGCCATCTACACTGGTTTTAATCATAAATGATAGACTGTAGAGGTGGGCCAGAGTTTCTTTACAATTTCTGGCATCCGGAGATGGCCGGAAATTCAAATCTTTTTCTTGCAGAGAGTCAGTTGCCCAATAATATCTAAAGCCTAATCCGTCTATCATTCTCTTAAGTAGATTTTCACCTGTTAATTCTTTAGGTATTTCAGTAATATCCTGAAAATAGTTCTGGGAAAGGCTCATATTCGGTTTTAATATAAAAACTAGTATAATTAGAAAGGCAAATTTTTTCATTTTAGGTTATTTAGTAGTGCTTCAATTGAATCAACTTTAATTGCTTTTTTTTCTTTTGGTATTATGGTCCATGTACCCTCATCTATATCAATTACTATATCAGGGTCAGTTTCTACAATACTGAAATTATTTCTGTTTAAGGCTTGTTCAGTCCAATAGCGGATTTTTTCTGGACCTGTTACTTGTACTGATTTGATTTTTTTACCGTAATATGAGATTCCTTTAATCATATCAAATTCATATTCCTTTAGAAAAAGAGTGTTTTCTACCATGCCATTAAGAATCAAATCTTCAGTTATACCACTGATAGGCTGCTCATTGAAATTGAACAGCCACAAATGATCTGCAAGTTGATTGCAGACCTGAAGATCATGTGTGCTGATCAACATTCCTTTACCACCAGATGCTATCTCTTTAAGCAGCAGCATAATTTCAATTTTATTATGAAGATCCAGGTGTACTGTGGGTTCGTCCAGATAGATAAGCTCAGTTTGTTGAGCTAAAGCTCTGGCAATCAATACTTTTTGTAGCTGACCATCACTTAGTTCCATCAATTTCTTATTGATAATGTAATTGATCCGAGTTTGATCTATTGCATCATGAACTGCTTTCTTATCCTCCGGAGAAAGCATACCCAGCCAATTTGAGTAGGGTAATCTCCCAAGCGCTATAAGTTCGTACACTGTAAGGTTACGTATTGGAGGTTTTTCAGTAAGAACAACGCTTATTTTTTTTGATAGTGTGTTTCTTGAAATTTCTGAAAGCTTTTTATTTCCATAATATATTTGCCCTCCTAATGAGGGTAAAATGCCACAAATGGTTTTGATAAAAGTTGTTTTACCAACTCCGTTTTGCCCTAAAAGACCGATTATTTGACCAGACTTGATGCTTACATTGATATTTTGCTGGAGAATTTTCTTGTTTGCACCATTCAAATATCCTATGCTTAATTTCTCTGTTTTTAGTAGTTGGGTCATGAGAAATTTATTGATCTTTTCCTCAATAATAGGTAAATGACAAATGGTGCTCCAAAAATCGAGGTTACTGCATTAATTGGAAGTGTGGCTTCATAACCCGGTATTTGAGCTATGCTATCGAAAATTAGCATCAATATTCCTCCTACAAGGATAATTAAAGGAGTTAAAATCAAATGATTGGTAGTATTGAATAACATACGTGCTATATGAGGAATGGCAATTCCAAAAAAAGCAATAGGCCCACAAAAAGCAGTAACAGTTCCTGCAAGCATAGCTGTAACGATAATTATCAGATAGCGTGAAGTTTTTAAATTGAGACCGGAGCTCAACGCATATGATTCACCAAGAAGCAGTGCGTTTAGATTTTTCGACAAAAAGAATGTGAGCAGCATGCCCAGGGCAATAACGGGAACAAAAATGTATAGCTCATACCATGACAGGCTCCCTAAACTTCCAAATGACCAGATAACATAAGCCTGGATGTTTTCTGCCTGACTGAAAAACTGCAATACGGATACTATCGCACTGGTTGCCGCACCAAACATTAGTCCTACAATCAAAAGAGATGTTGAGTCTCGAACTCTAATCGAGACCAATATAATGACCAGAAGAACTAATAGTGACCCTACTGCTGAAGCGGAGACATATAGCCAACTTCTACCAATAAGTGATAATTCAAAAAATCCCTGAAAATAGGTTCCAAGAAATATTGTTAATGCAATACCAAGACCTGCCCCGGAACTGATTCCCAGCACATATGGACCCGCAAGTGGATTTCTAAATAGCGTTTGCATATGCATACCACTTAATCCAAGTGCCCCACCCACTAAAAGTGCAGTGATTGATTTTGGCAAGCGAAATTTATCAAGAATTACATAGTGAGATGACGAAGCATCCAATTGACCTGTCAGGAATTTTAGTATGTCATTGAAAGAAATATAAACTGATCCTAAGCTGATATTTACCAGAAACATTAATAACAAAAACCCAAGAAGGATCAAAAGAGTTAAAGACCATTTTTTTTGAGGGTTCATTTCAACTTCTCGTAGTAATAAGATTGATGATCAGGCAATAGTTCCGGATGAAAAATGTGAATTAAATCTCCAAGTATTAAATCAGGTCTTGCATATCCAGATTCAAAATAATCAAAACCACCGGCTTCATTCACTCTTTTACTGTAATTGTAAATATTTTCAGTTTCAAAAGCATTAAATTCAGTATACCTGGAATCCTGATTTGCTAGGTTTTCCTTGCTTTTAAAGTTTGAAACTCCAATCCAGAAATCCGCATTTGCAGCTTTTGTGAAAACCGTTTCAAAACTAAGTTCCAGCCAGCCATTATCTTCCGAATCACTCCATAGATAGTTTGCACCTGCATCTTTGAAAAACTCAGCAGCCCAGTTTTTACCACCCGGTAAATACCAGATGTCGCCTAGTAAAACCCCACTGAAAACAGTAGGGTTTGACTTTGCTGTACTAGCTAAACTTTTCAGTTCATTATATCTATTTGAGATGGAATTGAATATTGAATCCGCTTTTTGTTCTTTATTGAATATTTTACCAAATACTTTGATCCATTCTGCTCTGCCTAATGCATTACTTTCAAGGAAGTCAGAATTATACAATACCGGGATATTTGCTTCCTGAAGCTTATCAAGATATCTACTTTCATTTCCCATGTCAAAAACGATGACGAGATCAGGCTGTAGTTCATAAACTAACTCAAGATTGATATTTCCATCAGGTCCCAGGTCAACAATATCGTTATTTTTTACTTTTCTTCTAAATTTATTTGAATTGATATAAGATACTCCTGGAAAGCCAACTAAATACTCCTCAAGTTCGAGCATTTCTAAGTAAGGTAAATGGGTAGTGGAAGTCACAATCACTCTTTCAGGACTTTTAGTAAAATAATAGCTAATTGGTGTTTTTGCTCCTGGAAATGGCTCCAGAATAGTGATTGAATCCCCTTTTATTGAAAATTTTTCAGCGAAGCTAACCCCGGTGATTTCTGTTGAATCTTTATTTTCCTGATTTCCTGCACAGCTAAAAATTAGCAATATTGGTAGTATGATTAAATAATACTTCAAAACCTAAAATTTATTATTTAATTGCAAACTGATAAAAATTAAAGAATATCTTTGTATTGAATATGGTTTTTTGACATACACTGTGTCAAAAATTAAAAGGGAATCCCGTGAAAATCGGGAGCTGTCCCCGCAACTGTAAGTTTTAATTGTTCAATCTTTCAGGCCACTGACAATAAAAGTTGGGAAGGCGATTGAACTAAGCAAGCCAGGAGACCTGCCTTATTCTTTAGTTCATCAAGCTTCGGGTGAAAGCTTAGAGGAGTGCAAAACTTTAATTTTATCGTTTTACATTTTTCTGACTTCCGTATGCCTTGAATTGAATTCTAATGTTTGATTCTAAGTTGTATGAGGACTTTTTTAGCATGTGTTTTTTTTATCAATAGCCTGACCATCGTGGCTCAGGAGGACTCTGCTTTTTATTTGCAGACTGTTAATATCGAATCCTCACATCTGGACGGTTATTTCATCAATAATAATTCCAGAGAAATAGATAGTGCATCGCTGTCAGCTTATTCCGGCCATTCATTCTCTGAGTTATTACAGGAAAAATCACCAATTTATATTAGGCAATATGGCGGTGAGGGACAGTTGTCATCAATTTCATTTCGAGGAACGACTCCCAATCATACTGCTCTAAGGTGGAATGGAGTAGAAATTCAGAGCCAGACACTTGGACAGGCAGATTTTTCAAGTTTTCCTGTATTTCTAATTTCTGATCTTACATTATATCCGGGTGCAGGAAGCTCTTTTTTAGGAAGCGGCAGTATCGGTGGAGGAATAGTATTAGAAACTAATCTAAATAGATTAAAAGGAAATAACGGATCTTTTCAATATCAAATTGGAAGCTTTGGAAAACAGTCCTTTGGAATAGCAAACTCAGGAGGTACTAGTAAAACATCTTATTTCTTCAGGGCTTTTTACAGCCATATAGGCAATGATTTTGAAGTCAATTACAGAGGGGATACTTACAATCAAAATAATGCTCAGAGTGAATTATTGGGTATAGTAACAGGTTTAAACCTTGATTTAGGGAATGTTGGTCAACTAAAAACAGAGATTTGGCTAAATCAGCATGATAGAAATGTTCAGCCCTTAATAGGTGATTTTAATGCAGAGGATTACTTAATAGACCAGAATTTAAGGTATAATTTATCATTCAGAAAAAATACAGCTAAGTCACTTCATGAGTTTTCCTACTCCTTCATTCTGGATAACCAGGTTTTTAACAATGGATCACCGGTAATTACAGAAAGATCTATCTTCAGGACTTCTCACGAATGGTATTTTGGAACTAAATTTTCGGTTTTGGCGGGAGCAGATGCTTCACTTGTGAATGCGCAGGTATCAAATTATGCTGCTGATACCACTCAAAACAGAGCATCTGTATTTTCATCTCTAAAATACCAGCCTTCAAAACCATTGGAGGTTTCTTTTAGCATTTCAAAACCGTGGATACAGGGAATAGGAGTACCTCTTTTACCTCAATTGCTGATTAACTTCTCACTTTATGAATCGTCCAAATATATTATTGAAGCGACGGCTAATGCATCCATGAATTTTAGGGCTCCTACATTAAACGACCTGTTTTGGAGTCCGGGGGGAAATTCCAATTTGAAGCCAGAAACCGGAAAGTCACTGGAAATAGGTCTCCAAAATAGTTTCAAGTCGAATCAATTCACTCTTGATTTGGATATCGATGCCTACATCAATGAGATAAATGATATGATCCAGTGGATTCCGGGAGGCAGGGAAGTTGGTGATGAAGGAAATATTTTAAACTTTTGGTATCCGGAAAATGTCAGAGAGGTTCAAATCAGGGGTTTTGAGGTAAATGCAAATATTACCCATCAAATAAACTCTTTTAGCTATTCTTTAACATCAAACTACAATTATAATAGTAGTCTCAATAAAACAATTAGGGACGAGTTTGACAGGTCTTTAGACAAACAACTACCCTATGCTCCTAAACATAAAGGCGGTGTTGGTTTTAGTCTTAGCTATTATGATTTCGGATTTCAATGGCAGACTTCTATTACCGGGAGAAGATTCACAGAAGCTAATAACGAAAGGGAAATTGAAGCATTCGAGGTCACGAACATTAGGTTTTTTAAACCTTTGATTCTAACTAAGAATCAAGTTTTAAACCTTTCATTTGATATCCGAAATGTATTCAATCGAGAGTATTTCAATTATGAATTACGAGCAACTCCGGGTATAAATTATCTATTAACAGTAAACTTCAAATATTAATACTATGAAAAATCTTTTTGCATTACTTTTTGCTTTTCTCTTTGTCATTTTATCACAAAGCTGTGGAGGTGATGATAATGAACCCACTCCTGTAAATAATGACCTTTTGATCATTAACGAGGGAAATTTTCAAAGCGGAGATGGTTCGCTTTCATTATTTAATCCCGATGAAAATGAAGTTACTTTTAATGCATATGAGGCTGCAAACGGAGAACCGATAGGAGCAACTGTTCAAAGGGTGGTAGAACACGAGGGAATGCTTTACATGGTAACAAACTTTCCAGACAGGTTGGAAAAAATTAATCCTGAGACATTGGTAAGGGAAGGTGAGTTAAGTACTGGTTTTAATAACCCTTATGCGTTTGCTGGTATTGGTGACAAAGGATATGTAACCAACTGGGGAGACTTGAACTTTGAAACATTTTTATATGAAGATTCTTACATTTCAGTTATTGATTTAAATACAATGACAGAATTGCGCAAAATCGAAAGCTCTGTTCAGCCACAGGATGCGGTCGTAGTGAATGGCACTTTATATATTTCTGATTGGAGCTCAAACACAGTTTCTGTTTACAACACTGAAACAGATGAGGAGATCACAAATATAAATATGCCATTTGGTCCGGATAGAATGGTGGTCGATAAAGATGAAAATATTTGGGTATTATGTTCAACTGGCAGGATGGTAAAAATTACAACTGCTGATAATCAGACCAACACTATAATACAGGGAATTGCTGCCTCAGGTTTTAATGAAAAGATGGTTATAAACAAAGATCGGGATAAGCTATACTGGCTCGCAGCATCCGGATTTAACCCTTCTACTGTGGCAATTTGGGAAATGTCAATAACAGCAGCACAAGCACCTGAATCACCAATAATTGAAGGGGAGAATTTTTATGGAATTGGAATCTCTAATGATAATATATTGTACGTATCGGATGCTGCTGCTTTTCAAAGTACAGGCACAATAATCCGATATCAAATTGATGGAACTGTAATCGATAATTTTGCTGCAGGTCGGGGACCAAATGGCTTCTTATTCTTCAAATAATCTACCAAGAGCATTTCTTATTGAGATTTTATCCTTTGATATGAATTCATTTAAGGAAGCTATTTCTTCTTTAATCCCGGGTTTTACATAAAAATCTGAGATTAGTTTAGATTGAATAGCTTCCTTGAACCATTCAAGGTTTTGGCTTATACGATTCTTTAAAAAAGATTCATTTTGATGCGTGAGCTTTTGGAATTTTTGAATCTCATTCCAGGCCTCATTTATTCCTCTTTTTTTTATGGATGATACTGTATTTACCGGAACAACCCAGCTATTTGGTTTAGGAGGAAAAAGATGTAATGCCTGCTTAAACTCACTTGCTGTTCTTTTCGCTTCTGGATTATTTTCATCATCAATTTTATTTATCAGGATCATATCAGCCATTTCCATAATCCCCCTTTTTATCCCCTGAAGTTCGTCCCCACCACCTACAATAACCAAAAGGAGAAAAAAATCAACCATGTTCTTTACACTGGTTTCACTCTGACCTACTCCTACCGTTTCAACTATTATTACATCATAACCAGCAGCTTCACATAAGAAAATGCTCTCACGAGTTCTTTGAGCAACGCCTCCCAGAAAATTGCCGGAAGGAGAAGGCCTTATAAATGCACTTGGGTCAGTAGCCAGTTCATTCATTCGGGTTTTGTCTCCTAAAATACTCCCTTTCGTTCTTGACGAACTGGGATCCACTGACAAGACCGCTACTTTATGGCCTTTAGATGTAAGGAACTTCCCGAAAGACTCAATGAAGGTACTTTTTCCTACTCCTGGAACTCCGGTAATTCCTACACGAATACTATTACCGGTTTTACTAATGATTTTATCTATCAGCT
>CAYTFO010000082.1:0-7890 GCA_964437135.1 uncultured Roseivirgaceae bacterium
TAATCTACGTCAACTTCTTTATTGAGGGTTATTCGGGTATTATCTATTTCTTTTTGAAGCTTTTCATTTTTGAGTTTACCTATTTTTTGAAGATTAGCATAAATAGGATGAAGTGCTTGAACTGAAATTGCTGCATAAGGATAGGAATCAATCCAACTATGCGTTGCTACAGTATCATTTACAGGTAACACCTGAACTAGTTTCATACCTGTTTTTACTGACCATTCAACGTATGGAATAAGATCTGAAAACTCTCCAACTCCAGTTCCTTTTTCTGATCTGAGTGAAAAAACAGGGATTGCTGAGCCAGCAGCCTTCCAGTTACCCACAGGGTAATGAAAATATTCATCTGTCCAAACAGTAATCTGGGATTTTTCCCGGTGATGTAATGGAAAATAGCGATTATTTCTCTGCTCCCAGGTGACCACTTTGTTGGAGCGGTTATCAATGATTACAAACTTGTACTCAAAAGGAAATTCATTTATTCCAACAGGGAATTCAGCCGACCAAACAGGATAAGAACGGTCACTCATTTTCAAAACTCCACTGTCATTCCATTCACCAAGTGACTTTAGAGATCCAATAATTCCAAAAGAATAGTTTTTACCTATTCTTGGTGCTCTCAATTGCAACCTTACAGCATTTTTGGTTCTTTTGGTCGGTGAATGTTCTACCTTATCACGACGAAAAAATGCTTTGTAGAAAGGTGCAGTATACAAAGAGTTTAATTGATCTTCTTTAGGTCTCCAAAAATCCCTAAAAAGATAATTTGTTTCTGCTGAAATATCTGCAACCCTGGAAGATCCAAATTCCCAAATATGAGTTTGATAATTCTCATCAAAAAGGATGTAGTTATATTCAAACTTTTCAATATTATCAACTTCAACTTCTATCTCCCAAAGCTCACCAGAAGTAAGGGATAATTCCAGTGCTTTTGAAATATCTCCATTTCCTAATTCAGGAATTGATCCGGATATTAATACTTTTTGACCCCAATGGGTTCTGTAATCAATTTGAAATCTTATTTTCATACAAAAATTAACCTGTGACTACTTCGTCTTTGTCATCTACAAAAATCACTGTAAACGCTGAAATAAGCATGCAAATACCTGCCAATATTAATGCATAAATTGCCTCTGAGTCATATATTCTCTTAACCATTGGACCACCAAATATTCCGTTTACAATTTGGGGAATAACTATAAAAAAGTTAAAAATACCCATGTAAATACCCATCTTCTTTGCAGGTATAGCACCTGCCAATATCGCATAAGGCATAGAAAGAATACTTGCCCATGCAATCCCTACCAATAACATCGAAATGAGTAAATAAAATGGATTGGTGATAAAATAAACTGAAAGTAGCCCTACTCCACCACAAATAAGAGATATACTGTGAGTTCTCTTTCTTCCTAGTTTTGCTGCAATAGAAGGAAGAAGCAACGCAAATAATGCTGAAACTGCATTGTAAACTCCAAACATTACTCCCACCCAGTTACCCGCATCATTGTATAAAACGGAGCTGGTATCATCTACTTCGGTTCCATAAACATGTTGAGCAATAGCAGGCGTTGAAAAAACCCACATTGAAAATAGAGCAAACCAACTAAAAAACTGAACAATCCCCAATTGCTTCATCGTTTTGGGCATGTTTGCAAAATCTTTGAATATATCCAGAAAACTACTCTCTTCAACTGTTTCCTCTTCACCATTGTATTTGGCTAATTCATCCGGAGCATATTCTTTAGTTTTTGAAACTGTCCAAATAATTGTTGAAATCAGGACTACTGCTCCAAAATAGAAACTAAATATCACATTATCAGGAACCTCTCCCGGAGCAGCCACTTTGGATATTCCCACAAACTCTGCTAAAATATAAGGTAGCCAGGAACCAACTACAGCTCCTACCCCAATCAAAGCTGCCTGTACAGAAAAGCCCCGAGTTCTTTGCTCTGAAGGCAACATATCTCCAACCAGAGCCCGAAATGGTTCCATTGCAATATTTATTGAGGCATCCATAATCATCAGCATACCCGCACCTACAAACATTGGGGGAATAAATGTGGCTAGAGACCCCGAATTTGGCATTAGACATAATGCAATTGAAGCCAATATTGCACCTGTAAGGAAGAATGGCTTTCTTCTTCCTAATTTATTCCAGGTTTTATCACTGTAATGACCAATTATAGGCTGAACAATCAATCCCGTAACCGGAGCTGCCAGCCAAAACCATGATAGGTGTTCTACATCAGCACCAAAGTTCTGAAGTATCCTACTAGCATTTGCATTCTGTAGAGCAAACCCAAATTGAATGCCCAAAAATCCCATACTCATGTTCCAAATCTGGGCAGTTGAAAGGTTTGGTTTTTTCATTGTCTAATCAAGTATTTCAATAATTTCAGTTACAAACGATTGTTTTTGATTCAATGCCAATATTTTTTGAAATAATCTGCAAAAAATCGTTTATTAAAGGTGTTAAAATACGAAATTATCAATTCAAGACCATTTTTTTTTAGTAATTTCTAATCACAACCAAAGAATGGTAATTACACTCTATATTTGCTATTTAATTATTACCAAAACAAAACTTCTTAAATAACATGAAATTCAGACCAGGTGTATTAACAGGAGATGAAGTAACAGAACTCCTTAACTATGCAAATGAAAATAACTTTGCTTTACCAGCTGTAAATGTAGTTGGGACAAATTCCATTAATGCTGTTTTGGAAACTGCAAAGGAAGTAAATTCACCTGTTATCATCCAATTTTCAAATGGTGGAGCAGCTTTCTATGCAGGTAAAGGTCTTTCAAATGATGGACAGAAAGCTGCTGTAGCTGGAGCTGTATCAGGAGCACATCATGTTCATCAACTTGCTGAAAAATATGGAGTAACCTGTTTATTACATACAGACCATGCTGCAAAAAAGCTTCTTCCATGGATTGATGGCCTTCTGGATGAAAATGAAAAACATTTTGAGGCAACGGGTAAACCTCTGTACTCTTCTCATATGCTTGATTTATCCGAAGAGCCTTTAGAAGAAAATATTGAAACTTCTTCAAAATATTTTGAGAGAATGGCTAAAATGGGAATGACTCTTGAAATTGAGCTTGGAGTTACCGGAGGAGAAGAAGATGGTGTAGATAATACCGATATAGATAATTCAAAATTGTATACTCAACCTGAGGAAGTGGCTTATTCTTTTGAAAACCTAAAGAAGATAAGCAGCAACTTCACCATCGCCGCTGCTTTTGGTAACGTTCATGGGGTATACAAGCCGGGCAATGTGAAGCTGACTCCAAAAATTCTTAAAAATTCTCAGGATCATATTGAGAAAAAGTATGGAACAGGCCACAACCCTGTAAATTTTGTTTTTCATGGTGGAAGTGGGTCCACAAAAGAAGAGATCAGAGAAGCAATTGAATATGGAGCAATAAAAATGAATATTGACACTGATATGCAATGGGCTTTCTGGGAAGGTATAAAGAATTATTACCAGGCAAAAGAAGGATATTTGCAAACACAAATAGGTAACCCTGATGGGGATGATGTTCCAAACAAGAAATTCTATGATCCCAGAGTCTGGTTGAGGGAAGGCGAGAAAAACTTTGTAAGTAGGCTGAAAAAAGCATTTGAAGATTTGAATAATATCAATACAAACGCATAAAAATAAACAAATTGATTTGCCCTGAATAATAATTGATTATTCAGGGCTTTTTTATTAAATAACCCCAAAATATGAAAATTAGTAACATAAGTGTAATTGGTTCAGGTACAATGGGAAATGGTATAGCCCATGTTTTTGCACAAAATGGATACAATGTAAAACTGATCGATATCTCAAAAGAAGCGCTGGATAATGCATTTAAGACTATTGAGAAAAACCTGGATAGGCAAATAAAAAAAGAAATTATCACCGAAACTGATAAAACTGATATTCTGGCAAGAATAGAAGGAATGCAGTCTATTGCCAGTGGTGTAAAGGAAGCTGACCTTATAGTTGAAGCTGCTACAGAAAACTTTGAAATAAAAACCAAAATTTTCAGGGAGATGGATGAAAATGCTCCCCAAAATGCAATTCTTTCTACAAATACCTCTTCAATATCAATTACAAAAATAGCTGCCCAAACTAAAAGACCGGACAAAGTAATTGGCATGCATTTTATGAATCCTGTACCTGTTATGAAATTAGTGGAAGTCATAAGAGGTTATGCAACTTCACAGGAAACAACAGATCTTGTAATGGAAGCAAGTAAGACACTAAATAAAATTCCGACAGAGGTGAATGATTATCCGGGATTTGTTTCAAACAGGATATTAATGCCAATGATTAATGAGGCTATTTATTCACTATTCGAAAGTGTTGCCGGTGTAGAAGAAATTGACACTGTAATGAAGTTAGGTATGGCACATCCAATGGGCCCACTACAGCTTGCTGATTTTATCGGTCTGGATGTATGCCTTTCTATTCTTAATGTACTTCATGATGGATTGGGTGATCCTAAATACAGACCATGCCCTTTATTGGTAAATATGGTCACTGCAGGATACCTTGGCATTAAAACAGGAGAAGGATTTTATAAATATACACCGGGATCTAAAGATCTGGTAGTAAGTGATAGATTCTCGAAATAATTACTTTTTGTAAAATGGGATTACTGCCCAGTTTTCATATTGGGCAGTATCCTCTTTCAGAAAATCCCAGCATATTTTATTAACTTTTAATATATGTGGTCCAACTTGCAGATGGGAAGTGTTATAGACACTTTTCCATGTCTTTTGCCTCATGTAATTGTTTCGGGCCTTAAACCATTGTGTTGAATCAATCCTAATTGAATCAATAAAAACTTCTTATAACATGGAGTTATTATCAAGATTTAACATATCCATGCTCTTTCTGTCCATTCTGTAGTCTGCAATATCGATTTCGATCATATTATCGATGTAAAAATCTTCTAATGCCGCTGTTTTTATTCTTTCTGATTCAAGATTGGAACTGTAAAAATCAGGTTCTATGGAAATTGTTCTATTACGATCCGGGAGTCCAAAAAGGCCACCGGGCTTTAGGTTGTCAAAATAAATAAAAGTTTCGCCAAGTTGAGTACCAGCGCTAAATCCAAGAAACATAAACAGAATCATGAAAGAAATAAATGATCTATATGGATTAGAGTTACTTTGAAATAATATTAAAGTCTCTTTATAGTAGAATATTGATATAAACCGCATGTAAACTCTATAAATAGAAACAAGTATTGGTATTTCTTTCTTTTCTCTGTTTTTAGTTAAAAAAAGATTTAATGGCGCTGCCAAAGAAGGTAGTAGTAACAAAGTGAATGTAATAATGGCACTATATAAAATAGAGATTCCAAATAAATTGAGGATTGTTGCCAGTAAAATAAATACCAGAATACTAAGTATTATACCAACTGCTGAAAAAGCAATACTAAATATCGAACTACATATTTTTTCAAGAGTAATCACTGATTCAACAGGATCTGAATACTCTTTTTTAACAAAATCCTGTTGAGAAACTTTAGGTAGTCTTTCAAATTTTATTCCCTCAGGAAATACAAATGTTATACCAACCATACCTGCCCAAACACCTCTCATAACCAGATGAAAAACAAATAAGTATTTTAGAGCAGTAATCGATACTGAAATATATAGAGTCGCAATAAAAATCATGTAAGGATTAATAGTGCTTCCCTGAATCAGGAAAATTGTAAAGTCTTCCAGAACTTTATCAAGTTTGAATAGAGAAAATAGTGATAATCCTGATATTAATAGTTCAGGATTATAGCTTGTATTCTGAATATCAATTAGCCAGGACGGTCTCTTTTCCAACATAAGCTTTAGTTCTTTGTTTTTCTATTAAATTCGTCTAATAAAATTAAAAGTAAATTAATATGAAGTTTAGTCAATACACTTATTTTGTTCTTTCTCTAATTATTTTTTCATGCGGTGGAAATACGGAAAAGGATACTCAATCCAATTCTGAGCCTGCTAAAACAGAACAGGAATCCATGTCAGAAGCTATTCCAGATACTGCAGAATTAGTTATAGAAGGAAATGACCTAATGCAGTACAATACAGATTTACTTGAAGTTTATGAAGGCCAAATAGTAAAACTAACATTGGTTCATACAGGTGAAATGTCAGTAGAAGCCATGGGGCACAACTGGGTATTATTAGCTCCCGGGACAGACAAATCGACTTTTGGTTCAGCTGCTGTATCCGCAAAAGAAAATAACTACATCCCGAAGGATATGGAAAATATGGTTTTGGCCAATACAAATACAATTGGAGGTGGTGAGACTACGACAATAGTTTTTGGTGCACCTGCAAAGGGTTATTATGATTTCATCTGCAGTTTTCCTGGTCATTATGGAGTAATGCAGGGTAACTTTATCGTAAAACCAAGATGATAAGAAAATGAATCCGACTAAATTAAATTTCGCTGTATTGGCGATCTTATCTTTTATTTATTCCTGCGGTATCAATAATACCGAAGAAAAAAAATCTCAAAATATGTCTAAAGCACCTGTAGCTGAAAAAAAAGATAGTATCCTTGAAACTCATGGGGATAAAAGAATCGATCCATATTTTTGGATGAGGCTTTCAGATGAGCAAAAATCAGCTGTTTCTCCAGATCAACACACACAAAAAGTCATCAACTACCTTGAGGCTGAAAATCAATACACTTCACAAAGTTTAAAAAGTATTGAAGAATTGCAGGATAAAATCTACGATGAAATTGTAGGTAGAATCAAGAAAGATGATAACTCTGTTCCCTATTTTAAAAATGGATACTGGTACTATACAAGGTTTGAAGAGGGAAAGGAATACCCAATTCACGCAAGAAAAAAAGGAAACCTTGAGGAGGAAGAAGAAATATTACTAGATGTAAATGAATTAGCAGAAGGAAAGGATTACTACGCTGTAACCGGTCTTAGTGTCAGTCCTGACAATAAAATACTAGCTTACGGAGAAGACACCTTAAGCAGAAGGGTTTATACTATTCGTTTCAAAAATTTAGAAACAGGAGAACTTCTAGATGACAAATTAGAACAAACTACTGGTTCGGGTGCATGGGCAAACGACAATAATACTTTTTTCTACACTTCAAAAAACAAAGTTTCATTGCTATCCGAAAAAATATGGAAACATCAATTAGGAAACAATAAAGATGTTTTGATGTACCAGGAAAAAGACCCCTCATATTACATTGGCGTTTACAAATCTAAATCGGAAAAATACATTATTATTTGGTGTAACTCTACTCTGTCATCTGATTTCCATATTCTAGATGCTGATAAATCTGAGGGTAAATTTCAACAGTTTACTCCACGCGAATCTCAGCATGAATACTCAATAGATCATTTTGAGAGCAAATTTTATATTCTCACTAATTGGGATGCGATGAATTTCAGACTCATGGAAACTGCAGATTCATCGACAAATAAAGAAAACTGGAAGGAGGTAATAGCTCACAGAGAGAATGTCTTGCTTCAGGATATTGAGGTGTTTAAAAATCATCTGGTAATTGAAGAAAGGTCAAATGCATTAACCTCACTGCGAATTATTTCACAAAAAACTAAAGATGAACATTACCTTGAATTCGATGAGCCCGCTTATGTTGTTTATTCTTCTACCAATCCCGAATTTGATACTGAATTATTAAGGTTTGGATATTCTTCATTAACAACACCAAACACCATTTTCGATTATAATATGGTAAGTAGGGAAAAAGTAATTAAGAAAAGAACTGAAGTAGTCGGCGGACATGATCCTTCATCATACAAGACCGATAGGTTTTTCGTAAGTGTAAGAGATGGGGTTAAAGTACCCATGACTTTGGTTTATAAAAAGGATATTGATATTAATGAAAATAC
>CAYTFO010000082.1:7900-15109 GCA_964437135.1 uncultured Roseivirgaceae bacterium
GTACTCCTGTATTCCTATGGATCCTATGGCTCTTCATCAGATCCATGGTTCAATAGTGCTAGATTAAGCCTTCTTGATAGAGGTTTCATTTGGGCAATTGCACATATTAGAGGTGGACAGGAAATGGGTCGCCAATGGTATGAGGATGGCAAAATGTTCAAAAAGAAGAATACATTTAATGATTTTGAAGACTGCGCAAAGTACTTAATTGAAACAGGATATACTTCACCAAACCACCTATACGCACTGGGCGGAAGTGCTGGAGGCCTCCTCATGGGTGCAGTTTTGAATCAAGCACCTCAACTTTTTAATGGCGTTATAGCAGCAGTGCCTTTTGTAGACGTAGTTTCAACAATGCTTGATGAATCGATTCCATTAACAACCAATGAGTTCGATGAATGGGGTAACCCTAAAAATCTTGAATCCTATGAATATATGCTTTCTTATTCACCTTATGACCAGGTTAAAGAACAGGAATACCCAAACATCTTAGTTACAACTGGTCTTTTTGATTCCCAGGTACAATATTGGGAACCTGCAAAATGGGTAGCCAAACTTCGTGATAAGAAAACTGATAACAATATGTTGTTGCTCCATACAAATATGGAGGCAGGACATGGAGGAGCCAGTGGAAGGTTTAGAAGATATAAAGAAACTGCTATGGAGTATTCTTTTCTATTAATGTTAGAAGGAATTAGTCAATAAAAAAATCCAAAAACACTTTGCTTTTGGATTTTAACTGGTTCTTGACAAATAATTTGATTTGTGAAAGCCACAAATTATACTCCTATAAACATTTCTTTAAGGGCTTTATAAAATATACCCAATGAATATGCAATTACCTGAAATAAATTTATAAATATCTTCATAGTGATTGATGTTTTGTTGAAGTCAAAGTAATAACAATCTGGTATTAAGCTAAATAGAATGAACTGAGATTGTAAATAACACGATAAACTGGAATTTTACTAAAATGAACGATTTTCCCAATAATAAGCATGGCTTAACCTCTCTATTCGCTTTTTAGTCTCTTTATCATTAAGTATAGGATTTATTATACCCTTAGAAGTAAAATGCCATAAACCACATATCGTACACTCGTAAACATTAATTGGGCCGGAATTTTCCTTATGATTAAACCTGGCTCTATGATCAATTAGAGCTTCAAGCGCTAAATCACAAGTATCGTAACCAATTTTTCCATTACTACATTTCATTTCAACATGTTTTTTTTCAATGCTGGTTTTAATACTTTAGAACAAATTTATAAAACTTATGTTGATTGACTCAAAAACAATAGCTGTTGATTTTGACGGAACAATTGTGGAAAATAAATATCCTGAAATTGGTAAGCCAATGCCATTCGCTTTTGAAACTATGAAAATGTTGCAAAATGACGGTCACAGACTGATTCTCTGGACAGTAAGAGCAGGCAAAAACCTACAGGAGGCTGTTGATTTTTGCACGAAGAATGGAGTAGAATTTTATGCAGTGAATGAAAGCTTTCCGGGAGAATCAAAAAAAATACATCACAGAAAAATAAATGTTGATTTATTTATTGACGATCGTAACATTTTTGGATTTCCAGGATGGGGTGAGATTTATCAACATATGTCGAATCGCGAAATAAAAATGAAAAAAAAAGGATTTTTCAAAAAGCTTTTCGGCTCTTAAGAAACTAAAGCTTCCTTTTCTTTATCGAGACTTTCAAAAACAGAATTGTTACTCTTATATTCAGGTAGTATAGATTTCATTAATCTAACAATCTCAATATCCGTAAGTTCCTCTACCCTGCTTATCAACAATTCAATTTTGCTTTTTATCTCACTAGTAGGTAGCGATTTTCCTTTTGCGATTCTAATTTTAGGATGATAAGTTTCAGTAGTTTGTTCGTAATTGCTTAGAAGCTCTTCATATAATTTTTCTCCGGGACGTAGACCTACAAATTCGATCGGTACATCTTTTTCAGACTTGCCACAAATTTGGAGCATCTTCTTAGCCAGATCAACTACCTTAATTGATTTACCCATATCAAATACAAAAATCTCTCCTCCCTTACCCATAGCTCCAGCTTCCAGTACTAATTCACTAGCTTCAGGTATAGTCATAAAAAACCGGGTAACATCCGGGTGGGTAACAGTAATTGGGCCACCTTTTTTAATTTGTTTTTTAAATAATGGAATCACTGAACCATTAGAACCTAATACGTTTCCAAATCTTGTAGTTATGATGGTAGTGTCCGAATTATTTTGATATGACTGACAATATACTTCAGCCAGACGCTTACTTGCACCCATCACATTGGTTGGGTTTACTGCCTTATCTGTTGATACTAAAACAAAATGAGAAGCTGAATACTTAACGGACAAGTTCAATACATTTCTGGTTCCAAAAACATTTGTCTTAATAGCTTCATATGGATGAACTTCCATCATGGGAACATGCTTGTAGGCGGCTGCATGGTATATAACTTCGGGTCTATACCTCTGAAAAATAGATTCTAGTCTCGCATAATTTCTTACGTCACAAAGAACAATCTTAACTTTGTTAACAGCTTCATTGAAAAAAGTTTGTTCCAATTCAATATAAAGATCATGCAATGCACTTTCGGCTTTATCCAATATAATTAGTTTCTCCGGCTTGTAATACATTAATTGTCTAACGATTTCGGAACCTATAGAACCGGCTCCTCCCGTCACCATTACAACTTTATCTTTTATTTGTTCTTTTACTTCTTTGTGATCAAGCCTTATGGGATCTCTTTCCAATAAATCCTCAATTTCAATATCCTCTAGCTGGTTGGAAGCAAATTCCCCGTTTATCCATTTCTCTACAGGGGGTACAACTTTCATTTGAATATCAAACTCAATGAATTTATTTAATAGTCTACGCTTATGATTCTGTTGCATTTTTTGAATAGCAAGAATCATAATTTCTGCACCAAGACTTCTAATGAACTGTTGTGAAATCTTTTTAGAAGAGAAAATCGGAATACCATCTATTACTTTACCGCTTTTTGACCCTTTGTCATCTATAAAACCCACAACTTTATAATTAAATGATGGGTCATGTTCAATAACTTCTTTGGTTTTAAGTCCTTCATTTCCAGCTCCATAAATCAGAACACCAATAGGCTTTTTAAGATTTCTTGTTATAACTCTGTAAAATGATTTTATTGTAAATCTCACAGCAGTCATCAGGAATGTAAGAACGAAGAAATTGATAATGATAATTGATAGAGGAATTCTGGCAAATGGAAAAATGTCGAATATTATACTAACAAAGTAAAGGGAAAGACTGATTCCAAGTGAAAGTAAATTAGCGAAAATAATTCGCTCAAGATCAACTATACCTGTGTGCCTAAGAATGCCTGCATAGGGCTTAATAATTAGGAATCCAACAATGTAAACCAGACCAGTAGTAGCCAGAAATTCATAAAATGGATGTTGAGCAAAAGAAGTATCCTCAAAATTAAACCTAAGTGAATAAGCTAAGAAGAATGAAAAACATACAAAAACTGTATCCAATCCAAAAATCACCCACTTAGAGACAATTCTGTTGCCAAACGTTATTAGTAAATACTTCTTCAACTTCTTGTTCTTATAGGTTTAGGTATATATTTTCTAAAAAAAGTGCTACTGTAAAATTGAGCCTCTTCTATTCATCTATTTCAACCTATGACGTAACCTTGATATCTTGCTTACCTTGCTTTACCGAAACGGTAACTTCTTTTTCTTTTGTGTCTATGCTGTAAGTCTCTTGCAACTCTGCTGAACAATTGGACTGATAATTTTCCCAGAATCATAGGCCCTGTGGTGCTGACCCTTTCTGATACAAAACTATCACCCTGATTAAACAACTGATCAAACCCACCAATCATATGATGGTATTCTAAACTTAATCCAAGTCCTTTGACTAAATCGATTTTCACACCTGCCATTGGTTTGAATGTCAGAAAGTTTCCTGAAATAGTCTCTTCACTTCCAATCTCACCAACAAATCTGGATGACTCCTGATTCATTAAATTAAGAGTTGCTCCTGCACCAATAAAAGGATGAAAGATCAATGAATTGACGTCAAACTCGTAACGGCCATAGAAGTCAATCATATTGAAAGTCATTTTGAGTTCATCAGAAACGAGTACATCTCCAATTCCTATGTATGAATCACCAGCAGTTTCAGACCAAAATCCATAACCAACACCAACGAAAACATTTTCTACTACTTTGGCTTCTACATCACCATAGAACATAATATTTCCTGAAAATCCACCGGAAGATGCTAAATATGACTCTTCATTAAAATAGGCCATACTTGGAATGTAATAACCAGCACCAAACTCTACATAACAGATCACACAATTGAGATCTCCTCCTCTTCTGCCGTAGTTATTTCTTCTGCGGTACTGACCAAAGACATCTGAAACAACAGTGAAAAATATGATTAGTATTAAGATTTTTTTCATAGCGGTGTATTTTATTAACCTCCTGTGTTACCTCCCTGATTGTGACACACTAGATAAGCAGCTTCTGCGTCAGCATTCGCTTTGGCAACTTTTGCAGCATGATCAGTTCTTGCTGGTTCTTCGGCTGCATCTCTATTAGCATTTAATGTTGCTAGAGATTCCTGGAAAAGATCATCAATCAATTCCAATTCGTCTCCCTGAAGCGTAAAACTTGCATCAGTATTCAAACCAAGCACTCCTTTATTGATAATGTCCAGAATAAACTTATCAGCAGCACTTAAGTCTCCGGTAGTTACTCCGGTATTAACTGAAGAAGCTATTCTAACAAATTCAGTTAGAAAAGAAGACTTTCTGGTAATATGCCCATTTAAAGTGTTTGTTCTTAAATTTTGAATGTTAATTTCTAATGAAGTTAATTCACTATTATACCTGGCTTCAACTGCTTGCAACTGAGCTTCCAATTGAGCATCAAGTCGTGCTACAATACTATCTCTAGTATTCGTTATTGACTGAAAACAATCATTTTGTGTCTCTTGTTGAGTAGATTGTTTTGCATCTGGAAGTTCAATCTCCCTTACAGAACTTTCAACTCTTGCTCCACCATCTAATCTTCCTGTTGATCCACTAGGATCAAATACTGTTGGTATATATTTACTCAATCTGGGGTCATTTTGAAAAGCCGCAATTAAAGAATTAATCTGAGCTAAAATTTCACCATTCCCTGATTCTATTAGATCATCTATCTGATCTTCATCCACATTATTCCAATAATTCTTCTGAGCGTCAGTCAATGCTGCATCAGCTGCACTTCCATCCGCAATTGCATTTGCTGGATCAGCTGCGGGATCCAAATTTTCGATAGCATCATTTGTAACTTCACCTTCAGATACTATCACAGGAGGTGCTACAACATTTTCTGTTGGTGCTTCTGCAACATCTTCAGGGTCTTCAAAAGCATCTCCAGGATCAATTTCCACATCAGGAATAGCTCCAATTTCTTTAGTACAAGCCACTAAAATCAATAAGGAAAACAGGGACAGTACAAGCGTAAGATTCTTCAAGTTTAAGTTCATCACACAATAATTCTAAGTAAATCTATTATAACAAATAAACAAAAACAACGTAAAAAGTGAAACTATTTTGTGAAATATTACAATTATTTAATGATCACTCTATTCTTTTATTGATAAAATTTTTGTTAAATCGGTATATATCATAAAAGAAATCAGTATAAGGTCGTGTCACTTCTCCGATCCCCGTGTTAGGACGTAAATTATATGCTAATCTAAATGAATGAGGCAATCTTAATTGTGCATATTTGTTAGCATAAAATTTTCTCGGCCACAAGGCAAAAGTCACAAAGAGTCCGGCATTGTCTCCATTCTTGGTTTTTGAAGCATAAAATCCAATATCTGTACTTCCGAATTGACGAAAAACTTCCATAGTAAATCCCTGATCGTCCCGGAGAAATTTCTCAGCCATGAGCCTAACCGTAAGATCATGCTTGATAAATCGATATGCAGCGAAAACTGTCCCACTCGGATAAGTCATTCCCTCTTCATCTATATATAAGACACCTTCGTCCCATAAAAATCTCCCTGTAAGGTAAGCTGCTCCACCCAAATAAAAATTTTGAGCTTTATTGCTCCAAATATATTCTGCATAAACACCATACCGGTCGTTAATAAAAGTTCCCACAAATGTGTTGAAAAAATGTCTTTGTTTCTTAACAAAAGAATAACCTAAACCCAATTCACCTGGTCTTGATTCATATCCAAGACGTATTTTGAAATCATTTTGAAAAGGAAAATACCATTGAAAAACACCATAGAATCCTTTCCACACCTGCAACTCTACTTTAGGTGCCAGACCTATTTGGGTTTGAACAGGATTATCGAACTGTCCATATTCGGCATAGTAAAATGGTTTGATCTGAAAATCAAGTTTATAGGGTAAGATCGGAAGTCTATATTTTGGATTTGGAGAATCCTGCGAAGAATAGATAACATGTCCTCTATACAAATGGAAAATATTATTATTTGTAGAGTCCTTTCTAAGTTCTTTAACAACTAGAGATGGGTTTCTATGCAATCTATAATCAACCAGAATTGCTGAATCTCCATTTTTCTGAAGAATTTCAGCATCATTTATTTTTATTTTTTGCGCATTTGATAAAAAAGGCGCAAAAAAAATGAAGAGTAATACAATATAGAATTGCTTTTCTTTCACCTGCATTTTCTGGAATAACCACGAAGTTACCTCATTATTTGAATTGAAAATAATGGCAATTCAAAACTGAGGTAAATTTTAAAGAAACCTAAAATTAAGGTAATCGAATTGAGAGACAACTACATTTCATTTGAACGGATAATGAATAAGATTACTCCAATCACAAAGAAAAGCTGAATCGTCATTACATCAACTGTTTGACCAAATCTATGGGGTGAGCCCATTTGTAATAAAAAACCCTTACGTCAAGGGACCGTCAGGGTTGTCTAGTAGCGGCCCGCCTTCATTTCATTCAGTTCGGACAGGGAGCAGGACTCGAATCGCACCGGCGACCCGGCTCCGACCTTCGAGCTATGAGCCTGATTAATAAAAAAAACCCTAAGGTCAAGAGACCGTCAGGGTTGTCTAGTAGCGGCCCGCCTTCATTTCATTCAGTTCGGACAGGGAGCAGGACTCGAATCGCACCGGCGACCCGGCTCCGACCTTCGAGCTATGAGCCTGATTAATAAAAAAAC
>CAYTFO010000083.1:0-15102 GCA_964437135.1 uncultured Roseivirgaceae bacterium
TTCGTGCCACAGGCAGGAAAAAAGGGAAGTGGTAAAATAGTGAACTAGTAAATTAGGTCATTGGGAAAAATGCAGAGAAAAAGAGGAAGCATAGCATATTTGAAATGGTGAATTTGTAGACACGTAGTATCCGTAGATGACGTAATTTTCTTTAGCCCTTTGACTTTCTACTTTTGTCTAGAGAACCAAAGTAAATCTGGTAATTCCAAAGGGATGAAATTACCCTTACTTTTATATTATCGGTTCTTTCTGGGAGGCTTATTCTTCTCTTTGTTTCTAACGTAGATCAATTTGTGATTACTCTTTGGAGCTTCCCGTCTGTCAATTTCAAATTCTTTTGTCGCTATTATAAGAGAGGTAAGTTTTTCAAACCCATAATTTCTGGAATCAAAATTGGGTCGTTTTTTTTGTATAAGACTACCAACATCACCAAGGAATGCCCAACCATCATCATCTGAAAGGTCACGTACCGATGATGAAATCAAAGCGATGTCACGTTTGCTTATTATCTCAACATCCGAACTTTCAACTTCCTTTTTCTCGGTTTTGCTTTCAGACTCACCTCTCAGTATTTCAACATAAATAAACTTATCGCAGGCTACGATAAAAGGATTTGGTGTTTTCTTTTCACCTATACCTAGCACCAGCATTCCGGCTTCTCTCAATCTTGTAGCTAACTTGGTAAAATCACTGTCGCTGGAAACCAGGCAAAAACCATCTACTTTTCCACTGTAAAGTATGTCCATAGCATCGATGATCATTGCAGAGTCGGTGGCATTTTTTCCGCTGGTGTATGCATATTGCTGAACGGGAGTTATAGCATTATCAAGGAGTAGGTTTTTCCATCTGTTCAATCCCGGTTTTGTCCAGTCACCGTAGATCCTTTTTATGGTAGGATTTCCATATTTGGTGATTTCCTCCATCATTTCTTTGACGTGTGCTGATGGGATATTGTCACCATCTATCAATACAGCCATGTTTGAACTAGTTTTCATCTAATCCTCATTTGTCGTTAAACCATTCCCGGCACTTGAATTAAGCTTTACTTCCCAGGAATTTGAGTTGATTGTAATGGGCATTTATAGCCTGACCGAATGTTTCAAATTCGTAGTAGGGAAGCTTAAATTCTTTTGCCGTATCCCGTACAATATTAGCAATTTCCGGATAGTGAATATGACAAATATTTGGAAATAAATGATGTTCAATCTGGAAATTCAATCCACCGGTAAACCAGGACAATACCCGGTTTTTTCTGCCGTAGTTGGTGGTGGTCAAAAGCTGATGTTCGGCCCAGTTCTCATTTATCAATGATTCTTTTTGATCAAGAAATTTATTATTGGGCATTACATGTGCAGTTTGGAAAACAAAACTTAACAAAAGACCTGTAATTGCTTCCATTGACAGAAACATGGTCAATATGATTCCAAAAGAGAAATCCAGAAGAAGAAATGGAATACCTATAAAAATAGTGAAATAGAGCAATTTTTGAACAGAAATAATCAATAGGTATTTCGAAAATTCAATTCTGCCCTTTATAAAGCCTTTCTCTTTATAGAGTGCAAGTTTTTTGAAGTCTTTTATTGTAGACCATAAGATTACCGGGAGGCAGTAAAACACCCAGACGTAAATATGTTGGTATCTGTGAAACCATTTACGATCCTGATTGGGACTAAAACGAAGGACATAATGAGCATCCAGGTCCTCATCTACATCGTGAATGTTTGTATAAGTATGATGAATCACGTTATGCTGGATCTGCCACATTTTTGGATTTACCCCGATGAGGTACGAAGATAAACCTACTAAACCGTTGATTTTTTTGTTGCTGGAATAGGAACCATGCAATGAATCATGCATTACTGAAGTGCCGATAAATGCTTTTCCAACTCCCATAAAAAGCCATAAAAGGTAGATCAGTATCAGTGGCAGGATATTACCAAATGCAAGGATGAGAATAAAAGGTCCGATAAACATCGTCAATGCCATGATAGTCTTGGTAACCATAGCAGCATTGGCTCCTTTACTTATTTTTTGTTCTTTAAAATAATCCCCAACTCGTTGTCTGAGAATTTTTAAGAAATCCGCTCTCTCTCTGGAAAATTTATATTGCTTCACTTTAAACTATTATTTGGTTAAACAAAATATTTACTGCAAACTCAGAATCAGAAAGTTACTAGCTTAAAGGACCAGATTACCCATGGAAACCGGGTGCAGGTGGAGTTAGACTATTAATCTCCGCAGTTCAATATTTCTCACAAATGTAAGGCATAAATATTCGTTATTGAGATTTCTGACTTTTAATCGAACAAATACCTCATAAAGTATCGCAAGCATCTATTTTCATCAAGGAGATAACGGATATTCTAAATTGAATAAAACAAACGGTCTGCAAAAGAACTGTCTGTGGTTGAATGCTATTCATTATCCCTTTGATAATCAGTAATTTTTCCTTTGCTTCATATCTACGGTTTGTCTAAATTGAAAAAAAACCAAACACAAAATGAAAAATCTAACCTTCCTACTCATTATTTTTTTATTTATCCAATGTCAGCCAGAGGGCAATAAAGAAGCCGCGGTTGCAGATGAAGATCCGTATCTATGGCTAGAAGAAATTGAAGGTAATTCCCCGCTCGAATGGATTAAAGCAAAAAATCAAATTTCATCAGAACGAATAAAAGCATATCCGGGATTTACTGAAATAAGAGATAAAATGCTGGAGGCTTTTAATGACGATGAAAAGCTCATTAGTCCTCAGATTATTGGAGAGTATGTGTATCATTTATGGCAGGATGCTGAAAATCAAAGAGGTGTATGGAGAAGAATGCTCCTTTCTGATTTTGTTGCAAATAGCAAAGAATGGGAGGTTGTGATTGATATCGACAGACTTTCAGAAGAAGAAGGAGTCAAATGGGTATTTGGTGGTGCAACCTGGCTCCAACCAGATTATAATAAATGTCTGATTTCTTTATCGGACGGTGGAACTGACGAAAGCGAAGTTCGAGAGTTTGATGCCGAAAAAAAGGAATTTATAGATGACGGATTTTTTGTTCCAGCTGCTAAAAGTGCAGTAGCATGGGTTAATGAAAATGAATTGTTAGTGGGGACGAACTATGGCCCTGGAAGTCTTACTACCTCAGGGTACCCAAGAGTGGTAAAAAGATGGCAACGTGGTACAGAACTCGAATCAGCAGAAATGGTATTTGAGGGAGATTCCACAGATGTTGGAGATTGGCCTATTGCTTACATTGCTAATGAAAAGCTTTATCAGGGCATTTATCGTGCAGTGACATTTTACACTAGTGAAGTGTTTTTTTATGATGATAACGGTGAATTACAGCAAATAGATTTTCCAGAGGATGCAAGGTTTTCCGGAGGTTTCAAAGACCAGATCATGCTACATCTTCAATCTGACTGGGAAATTGAAGGTCAGTCTTTCAAAACCGGTTCTCTGGTCAGCATGAACTTGGATAGTGCAATAGCAGGAAGTACAGTTGTGCAAAAATTGTATGAGCCGGACAGTCGTTCCAGTTTTTCATCGATGATGAGTACAAAAGATAACATTATCATCAATTCTCTTGAAAATGTACAGAATCGTTTGACAAGGTTCGAGCTTGTAGATAGAGAGTGGCAGGGTGTTTCGCTTGAAGTGCCGGATTACAGTAGTATTTATCTTGGTAGTTCATCCGAATCTAGCAATGAATTCTTTTATACCTACAGCAATCTGATTACTCCTTCTACATTGGTTTATGGAAACGGCGAAGAGTTGAAAGAAATATTCAAACTCAAGCCTCAGTTTGATGCAGATAATCTTACCATGAATCAGTATAGTGTAAAATCAAAAGACGGGACAGAGATTCCTTATTTCATAGTTCACCAAAAAGAACTGAATCTGGATGGCAAGAATCCTACTTTAGTATACGCTTACGGTGGATTTAATTCTTCTTCTCAGCCTAATTACAGTTATACCAGGGGTATTGGCTGGATAGAAAGAGGGGGAGTTTATGTGCTTGCAAATATCAGAGGAGGGGGTGAATTTGGACCGGAATGGCATAAAGCAGCTATGAGGGAAAAAAGACAAAATGCCTATGATGATTTCTATGCTGTTACCGAAGATCTTATTGCAAAAAATATTACTTCCCCTGACTATCTGGGAGCATTTGGCTGGAGTAATGGTGGTTTGATGGCAGGTGTTGTATTGACCCAGCGACCTGAAATGTATAAGGCTGTAGTGGTCGGAGCGCCTTTACTGGATATGAAAAGATACAATAAACTACTTGCCGGAGCCAGCTGGATGGGGGAATATGGAGATCCGGATAAGCCGGAAGACTGGGAATTTATCAAGAAGTACTCACCGTATCACAATGTTTCGGAAGACACTGAATATCCGGAAGCCTTATTTATTACATCCATAAAAGACGATAGAGTTCACCCTGGTCATGCCAGAAAAATGGCAGCCAAGATGGAAGACATGGGGCATGAATTACTGTATCACGAAACGATTGAGGGAGGTCATGGAGCTGCATCTACAAATGATCAGCAGGCAGAAATGTGGGCCATGATTTATTCATATCTGAATATGAAGCTGTCTGAAAAGAAAAATGATGAGATGTAAAATTCAATGAATTGAATTAAGAAGGTCGTAACATCTAGTTATGGCCTTTTTTTATCTTCTTATTTCATTTACTCTCACAACCCGGTCACATTCAATTCCAATTAAATTCATAGCTTCAATTATACCATATTTTTTAGTGCCGACATTATATATAAACGGTAATTGGCATCTTTACGGCAAACTATTTTTTATGAAAAATTTATTCACATTTTTTATTGCAGCCCTGCTTTTAGCCTGTGGGGAAACAAAACCTGAACAAAATGAGGCGACTGAGATAACAGAGGATGTGGTTTCAAAAGATTACAGATCTCATCACATTCCTGAAATAACACAGGTTTTTGAGGCCCATGGTGGCTTTGATACCTGGTCGGCTCTTAAAACCCTATCTTATGAAATGGGAGGGAGTACAACATTGGTTGAGCTCCAGAATCGATATACTCGTATTGAGTCTGAAGGGCAAACGATTGGTTTTGATGGCGAAAATGTATGGGTGTTCCCGGCCAGTGAAGATGCAGACCGACAAAGAATGAGATATAATCTTATGTTTTATTTTTATTCATTTCCTTTTGTTGTTGGAGATCCCGGGATCAATTATGAGGTTGTTGAACCAATTCAACTTCTGGATAAAAGCTACAATGCTGTAAAAGTGAGCTATGATAGTGGAATCGGGGATGCTCCAAATGACAGTTATATTGTTTGCTCTGACCCGAAAACAAACCAAATGGAATGGTTGCTCTACACAGCAACATTTGGAGGAGAATCAAAGGATAAATACAGCCTGATCAGGTACGAGAAGTGGAAGAATTATGGAGGTGTGATCCTGCCTACTAAGTTGCAATGGTATCAGTATGAAGACAGTATAGTAGGAGAGCCAAGAGGTGGAGGTGTTGAATTTCAAAATATAAGTGTATCCAAAGAATATCCTTCAATGGATAATTTCACAATGCCGGAGGGAGCGGTAATTGCGAGTATGCCGGAATAGCAGATTCATTCAGTGGGAAAAGAAATCTAAATCAAAGTCAAGGGTTATAATATGATTTGGAATTTTTCTTTTACAGTTTATGATTTTTAGGATACGACAATAATCAATACCAATACTCCTAAGCAGGTAATCCCAATCGTTAACGCTTTCAGTATTGCAGGTTTATTGATTGATTTCTTCATTTTTTTCAGCCTCTTTTTAAAAATGACAGCAATCATAAGTGGCCAAAATAACAGAAACCCATATCCATAAAAAGTTGTAGGTTGATACAACTCTTCCATTGCATTTCGGATGTGTACAAAAAACACATAATCTAATCCAATAGCGATAATCAGATAAATCACAGCTATGTATACTCCACCATGCATCAATGTGTTATTAGGATAAGTGACTAAGGCGAGAAAAGTAGTGTATGCCCAAAGTACAGGTGTCACGGTAAGCATCAGTGTTATACCTAGTGTTGAACTGTAACTCCAGGGTAACCAAAGGATCAGGTTGGAGGCCCAGTAGCTGGCAAATCCAAGGGATGAAGTATAAAACATCCAATTTTTCATTTCGTGTGAAAAAGTATGTACACGTTATAACAACCGAGGATGTTGTTCCCTTACTAGGCTATTTACGATCAAATTATTTGTAGGTATAACTTAGAAAAATATCGGGAATAAATACAAACAAGGTAGTTTCGATCTAAAAAAACTTAAAAATCTTTTGGGTTGATATTAAATAAACATTTGATTTCTATATCAACTCACCATGAAGAAAGTTTTTTATTTAATACTCATGTTCAATTATTTATTTTTTGCTCAAATTGATGAAAACGACACACTTTCATTTAAGGGCAACCTGTCATTAACCGGATTTTTCAACAGGGAAATGTTGAGACCATCATATTCAGAGCGGCTTCGGATGCACAATTTAAGCCCTGGAAAAAAGGAGTTTTTAGAAATAAGAACTCATATGTATATCAGGAATTTGGGAATGAAAAAGCTGACAAAGATATCCTAAGCCTTAATTTTCTTTATTTCAATCCACAACGCAAATTTTACCCTTTGTTACTAGGTTTTGTCAGCTCCAGCTTCAGGCGACGAATTGAACTTAGAAGCTTGTTCGGAGTGGGTTTCACCTATCAGATTTTGACAGATAAGGATAATTGGCTGAAAGTATCACTTTCCACTGAGTATGAGCAAACCAGATTTAATGAAAACAACTTTAATCTTCCTGAATATGACGGAAGCACATCGATAAACACAATGAGAGGAACCATCTGGTTGAATGGTAAGCATAGATTCTTTGATGAAAAAGTTGTAATCACTCATGAAAGTTACGCCCAGCCTTCATTGGAAGAAAGTGATAATTTCAGGTGGCGTACAGATGTTGGAATTGAGCTGCCTTTCTGGAAATTTTTGAACTTCAAGATCAATTACATCTATAATTTTGAAAGTATAGTAGTGGCTTCTCAGCAAAGAGCAGACTCTTTTCTTACATTCGGTTTTTCTTTAAAAAGTAATTATTAGACTGTTTTTATAAAAAAAGATAATGCTCAGTGATGTAATTATCAGAGTTTCTTTTAAGGTGTTGACAAGTATTTACACTTTCGCCCTATAAGCTGAAAAATTCAGTAGTGTATGAAATCAATATTGGTACTCTAATAATTGATTAACCCAAAAGTATTTTAACATCTCTTTCAAGTTCTGGTAAATTTCTGATAACGATTCCCCATAGAATTTCCTCTGATACAGAGTCATATCCATGAATTATTCTATTCCTGGTATCGACAATTTTTCTAGTATTATTGATGTTTATGTTAGGGTCAACCTTAAGAATTCTATTTACTGCTTCTCCTATGATTTCAATATTCCTTTCGATAGCTCTTCTTGATTTTAGATCTTTTTGAAAGGCTTTGAAGTTTTTTGAATCTGGTAAAAATGAGTTGATCTCTTCTATGGCTTGTTCTATATCCTTAAGCCAGGTTTTTATTTCATTTTCCATAGATGAGAATTTTTGATTTATCGATTTCTTTTCTTAAAAATGGATTCTTAATGGCTTTGCTTTCCAATAAATCAATTGGTCTTCTCAGTATTTCCTCCAATTCAAATTTCAGTTCAAAATAATTATCTGAGTATTCAAGAGGGTCTTTTACTTCAAAATCAACAACCAGGTCAATATCGCTCTTATCAGTGAAATTTATAGAATTAACTGAACCGAAAGAATACAGGGTTTTGACTTTGAGATTCTCACAAAGTTTTTGGATCTGTTCTTTATAGGTTTCAATAAAAGCCATAGTTTAAAATTAGTTAATTATTAGTATTCTAATGCAAAAATAAATTATGGTCAGATCAATATTTGAGCTCTCATGAACACTTACAGAGTATTTCAGATCACCAACAAAACCAGCCAGATCAGTTCGGTAGCTATTCAGATCATCTACAATTCGATCAGATCATTTACAAAGGCTTCCAGATCACTCACAAATTACCCAGATCATATACAAAGGCTTCCAGATCATATTTTATTTTCCCAGATCTGATCTGACCGAATAATATTTGATCTGGCGGTTGTGTAGATGATCTGACAGCTCTTTTTTGAGGATTCCTATAGTAATCATTGATGATCAAACCTTCAGATTTAGGAATAAAGGCAAACGTTCATTAGTCAATATCGCCAACAGACCCGCTATATTTACTATATGAATCTACGCTTCCTTTTATCATTACCAAGGGTTTTTATTCTTTTACCCTTTTTACTCAGAGATGGCAGGAGAGTTAGAAAATCGATCCCCTCACTTCCTGAAGCTACCGAACCTGCAGGCATTGTTTCAAATGACAGTACTAAAACCCTAAATATTCTTTTCCTGGGAGAAAGTACAGTAGCAGGAGTCGGCGTGGATAAACATAAAAATGGGTTTGCCGGATCTTTCGCAAGGTCCCTTTCTGAGAAAACAGACCTCGGTATCCAATGGCAGGTGGTTGCAAAAAGTGGATATAATGCACAAAAAGTTAGAAAAAAGCTATTTCCAAAAATCCCTTCTGCAAACTTTGATTTGATTGTAATCGGTTTAGGTGGCAATGATACATTTGAGTTTAATTCCCCTACTGCTTGGAAAAAGCAAATGGGTAAGCTGATCTCAGAACTTCGACTAAGGTTTCAAAATACCCCAATCTTTTTTGCAGATATGCCCCCAATCCGTTTCTTTCCGGCTTTTACATTTTCGATGAAAACAGTTTTGGGAAGTCATGCAGAAATACTTGGAGAGACCTTAGCTGACGTTTGTGACGAAAAAAGCGAAGTTTTCTTTCGAAACAAAAAGATAAGTTTTGAAGAATGGAATGTGGAATTAGGAAAGGACTATTCGGAATCTGATTTTTTTAGTGATGGGGTTCATCCCTCGCAGCTCACTTACCGAATCTGGGCTGATGATTTTGCTGATTTTGTGCATCAAAACTTAAAGCTTAGTTGACGAAACCATTTTTCCAGACCAGGACTGACTGAAACATTACCTGGCGGTAAAAGAATACAATTATACAGACTAGTCTTATCTTTACTTTACTATGAAAACCATCAGAAATTCAATTTGGATTGTAATATTTCTTTGGGCATCTATCTCGGTAAATGCTCAGTTCATACCCGCTAAAGAATTCACCGATATTATGAAGGGTTACTGGGAAGGTGCTTTCATTCGAACTAACTCTTTCCAAAAATTTGATATGGAGGTTTCGGTGAAAGCAGGAGAATTGGTAACCTACCAGGTCATGGAGGAATGGTTCCCGACATATGGAGAATTCGACGTCAACATGCTGGTTGATTCTACCTACACTATGTACCTCAATACCGGATATGGCCAGGCAGCTTTAAAACTGGATCCTTACAATCTTGAAATCACCGGTTATGTTCTGGATCAAAACCCGGCAGTATATGTTCATTTGAAAAAAGCACCGAAACCTCCTGCTGAGCAGGCAGAAGTCAAAGCTGTAACGATAAATTCCGAGGGGGCACAATTAAGAGGTCATCTGCATAGTCCCATAAATAGCAGTAAAACAGCGATTATTTTAGTAAATGGCAGGGGATGTTACGAGTCTTCCACGGAGTATAATTTATACGCAAAATTTTTGCGGCAGTATGGCATAACCGTTCTTGCCTACCAGAAAAGAGGTAATGGTACATCGACTGGAGACTGTGATAAAGCTACCATTGATGACCTGGCAAATGATGTGGTTGCTGCTCAACAATATTTACAAAAAACAGGGGAATATGAGAAAATCGGGGTACTTGGAATAAGTGCCGGTGGCTGGACAATGCTTAAGGCAGAGGAAAAAACGGATTTTGATTTTTTAATCAGTGTTGTCGGTCCATCAACATCGGTATTTGAACAACAAATGCAATCCATGAAGTACGGTGCAGAAATCTATGAAATACCGGTAGAAGCCAGAGAGGATCTTTTTGAATATACAAAACTGATGTTTGAAGCAAAATCGGTAGCCGGTGATTTCCGAAAATTCCAAACTTTGCTGGAAAACGGGAAAACCGATGGGTGGGACGTTCTGCTGGAAGACACAGATATCCCAAACAGTACAATTTCTATAAAAGATTTATGGATTCAGCGTCACAACTATGATCCAAAAACTGTGCTTCAGGAATTAAATAAACCCTACCTTGCTATATACGGAGAAACAGACTGGATTGTACCTGCAACGGAAAATATTGATGCATTGAATACATATTTTGAAGATAAGAGAGAGCTGCTAACAACTGTTGTAGCTTATGATTCAGATCATGGAATGGAAATGGAAGAGGGATTTGTAGAACTAACAGATGGAAGCGTCTATTATCATTTTTACAGGGTATCTCCACAGGTGAGAATAGAAATTGTAAAGTTTCTGGAGAAGAATGTATTGATAAAGTCTTAAAAGACTATCCAGGTTTACCAATAAATAAACAAAATTACTATGATATTAAAAGCCCCACTTGATAGATTTGAAAACCTGGAAGGGTATGATTTTCAACCGAATTACCTGGAAGTTGAAGCGGGCTTACAGATGCATTACCTGGATGAGGGAGACAAGTCCAAACCGGTTATCCTACTTCTCCATGGTGAACCCAGCTGGTCCTATTTGTACCGAAAAATGATTCCTAAATTATCAACTCATTTTAGAGTGATAGCACCTGACCTGATTGGATTTGGTAAGTCAGATAAATTCACAGAAAAAAGTGACTATACTTATCAAAAACACCTGTCATGGGTTAGTCAATTAGTCAAAGAGTTAGCACTTACGGAGATCACATTATTTTGTCAGGACTGGGGTGGATTACTGGGGCTTAGAATGGTAGCTGAAAACCCGGACTTATTTTCCCATGTTGTCGCAGCCAATACATTTCTGCCTACAGGGGAAAGGGAGATGCCTGAATCATTTATAAAATGGCGGGAATTTTCACAAAAACATCCTGCTTTTGATATTGGAAGAGTAATAGATATGGGTACCAGTAAAGATCTAAGCGATGAGGTGCTGAGAGCCTATAATGCTCCTTTTCCGGATGAGGAATATAAAGCTGCCGCTCGCATTTTTCCCATGCTTGTTCCGGCAGAAGCAGACGATCCGGAATCCCTAAAAAATAAAGAAGCCTGGAAATCATTGATGAAGTTCGAAAAGCCCTTTTTGACCATTTTCGGGGATGAAGATTATATCATGAAAGGAGCTGAGAAAGTATTTCAAAAACTGGTTCCCGGAGCCAGAGGTCAGAACCACAAAATTATCAATGCCGCGCATTTTATTCAGGAAGATCAGGGAGAACTTCTGGCTGATTTGGCAATAGAGTTTTACAAGAGCAATTAAGTTTTTGTGTAAAACTTTCATTTACAAATTGCTTAAGATTTTTATCAGGGCAACTCCAAACACTCGTCTCTTGCATCAATATCCGTTCAACCTTAACTTACATTTTTTTCAATGTAGCAATTATGAAAACTAGAATAAGAACTTTAACCCTCAGTGTAGTATTAGCCTTCTTTGCAGGTATTGTCTATTCTCAATCTTTTACCGGAGATCAATTGAAACAGGGATACGCCGATTTTGGGAGCAATATCACCTTTCTTTTTGATGAAGCTCTGTATGGAGTACAACCCGAAAAAGTAGTGGTTACCGGGGAGTTCCGTAACTGGGATCAGAATATGAACGACCCTGACTGGGAGTTGAAAAAAACAGGATCCTACTGGGCATTGACGTTTGATAATACAGACTTCAAGGTGATTAACCCCGGATCTAAGTTCAAGTTCAGAATCAATGATGGGGACTGGCTCGATCCGGTAGATGCTTCACCCAATAAAAAAGGAGGAGATCTGTTTTTCATGATGGGGGTCGAAGCAGCGGGTCTTAAGGCAGAACTTCGAAATGAAAAACTGATCTGGGCAACGATTACCGGTGATCGATCTTTGCTGGCTTCGGAATACAAGATCACGGATGCTGACGGCAATGAAATTGCAGTCACGGGTGTCCTGCCCAACGAATCTAAAACGACATTAATTGTACCTGAAGAGCCGCTTGACAAACGAAAAGTTTATTTTCTCGAGATCCCTTCATTGGGTCTAAAAGCACATTGTTCGTATGACGGATGGTTTAGAACCACCTTTTCTACAAAAGAATTAGGAGCAAATGTTAAAGAAGGAAAGACTACAGTAAGACTTTTTGCTCCGAGAGCTGAAATGGTGAAACTGTATTTGTACAATGGAAAAGATGATAAAGAAGCCTACGAGACAATTGAGATGGAGGTGGATGCTGATGGAGTTTGGGAGTACTTTTCAGATAAGGATTTACATGGCGTTTACTACGATTTCACGATTCATGGAGCAGATCAGCCCGGTAATACTTTTTATGAAACCAACCCTGTTCACGTCAATGATCCCTATGCGCGGGTAAGTGACAATACCTGGGGAAAATGCAGGATCTGGAGAAACACAATACCTGCTACCCCATTGAAAAATGGGATACCTCCCATGGAGGATGTGATCGCATATGAGGTGCATGTTCAGGATTTTACAGATCGTTTGCCATTGCCTGATGAATTAAAAGGAACGATGAAAGGTATGATCCAGCCAGGATTGAAGAACAGCAGAGGTGAGAAGATTGGATTCGACTACCTGATTGAACAGGGAATAAACACTGTGCATTTAATGCCCATACAGGAGTATTTGCATTTTCCCGACGAGGACTGGAAGGCCTCATTTCAGGAAGATGACTACATGATCGAGCAGGGAGTGAGTGAAGAGAACTATCAATGGGGATACCGAACCACATTTGCGATGGCGGTAGAAGCGAAATATCGAGCAAAAGGAGAGGAACCAGGAGTAGAGAGAGACGAATTCCGGGATCTGGTACAGGCTTTTCATGACAAAGGAATTGCAGTGATTATCGATATTGTGCCCAATCACACAGGAGAAAACATGGATGGAAATGGCTGGTATTTCAATTTCAATGGGATTGATAAGCAGTATTATTATCGGACTAAAGACTTTGAACACATAGGAGCTTATGGAAATGAAGTGAAGTTCGAGAACAGACCGATGACACAGCGATGGCTGATCGATCAATGTCTGCATTATATCAATGAATTTGGAATCGATGGATTCCGAATCGATCTGGCCGGGCAGGTAGATGAACAGACCTTGAAGGCCTTGAAAGCCAAGTTGGGAGAAGACAAAATCATCTATGGAGAAGCATGGATCGGTTCGAACGATCCTGAGTATGAAAATAACCCGGACTGGGACTGGTACAAGGAGGATTCGCCGATTACTTTTTTTCAGGACGATTCAAGAAATGCATACAAAGGACCTGTTTTTGAATTGAAAGATCCTAAAAATGATCGGGGCTGGCCGGGAGGCAAGTTTTCTGAAAGAGAAAATGTAATGAAGGGGTTGGCGGCGAAGTTTCCGACAGATAAAACGCCTGGATCCGGTATCAGTTACCTGGATATTCACGACAATTTTGCATTGGCAGATCAGTTTGGGGTAGATTTTGATGGTCGAACCAATGTTCTCCAGGATCAATACAAAATTGCCGTGGCATTGCTGTACACAACGCTTGGTCCGATCGTAACACATGGAGGGTCAGAGATCATGAGAAGCAAGGCTCACGCACCTTTACGGGAGGTAGTGAAGGAGACAAAAGCAGGTTTTAAGGTTTACATGCATGGGTACAGGGATACTTATAACCACCGAACTGCGAATCAGTTTGTTTGGGAGACCGTAGGCCAAACGCCTTCTGCTGAAAATCAGAATGATTATAAAAACATGCGTGCATTCTGGCAGGGGATGAATGCCTTTAGGATGTCAGATTATGGAAAAACATTCAGAGTAGCCGAGGCGGTATCTGATGATTACTATCAATTCATTACACCGGAAAAAGAAAGCATGCTGGGTTATCTGGTGGATGGAAAAGTGATGGTGTTGTTGAACGCAGGGGAGAAGGCAGTGACATTTGAGGATATTGTATTTCCGGAAGGAAAATGGAAGTTAATCGCTAATACCAAAGAGATCGATCACGTTAAAGGAGTCAAAGACGAAAAATCCCTGATGAAACCAAAAGCAGGAAAGGAGATGGATGTGGATATGGAGGGTACTTCTTTTTTGATTTGGGTGAAGGAGTGATTTAGTGGTTTTTCTGTTGTATTTCTTTAGTTAATCTATAGGTGCTATCAGGTATTACACCTGACAGGTTAGGAAACTACTGTCGGATAAGATTATTTTAGTATATTTGTAATATGTTATAACATGTTATAAAAAATGAATTTTTCAGTTTATTTACCAGATTCGTTAAAAATCAAGCTGGATGAATATGTCAAGAAAAAGGGCATCTCTACTAACAGTGCTATCAGGAAAGCCGTGGAATCATTATTGAAAAAAGAATCGAATCAAAAATGGGGAGACTGGATCAATAGGTTAGAACCAGATCCTGATTTTCCTGGTATAAAGGAGTTAAGAAAAGACTTGAAACCACCTACTGAAGACCTTTTTTAATGGTTTATTTGTTAGATACCTGCGTTATCATTGATCTTATAAGAGGGGATGAGAGTACTGTAGACATAATGAAATCTACAGCTCCAAATCAGGTTTCAATTTCCTCAATTACTGAATTTGAATTGAGATATGGTCTTGAAAAAGCTTCAAACCTGAAAAACAGGTCGAGAATTATAGTGGAAGAGATACTAGCTGAGATAAATACCTTGAATTTCAACTCAAATGAAGCGATAGTAGCAGCTAAAGTACGAAATAGATTGAGACAAAAAGGAACCCCGATAGGTCCTTATGATGTATTGATTTCAGCTACAGCACTGGTGAATAATCTTGTTTTAGTGACCTCAAATGAAAAAGAGTTTAATCGAATTGAAGAGTTAGAAATTGAAAACTGGAGAAAGTGATGATTTAATATTCGGTGATGTCAGGTGTTGCACTTGACAAGTTTTTAGCCGTTGTTGGTGTTATCACCATAGCCGTCAACTTAGTGAAATAAAGTCCCTTTCGGGA
>CAYTFO010000084.1:0-15054 GCA_964437135.1 uncultured Roseivirgaceae bacterium
TATTCTGGATCGTACTCGCATTGTATTTAATTGCCTTATTGATCATTACATCATTCGGAGTATTTCTACTGGAATGGTTAAAATCAAAGGGTGCCGACTTTGAAGGAATCGACCCCACTATCATACCTATTTATGATTTCCCGGATATCTGGCAGAACACAACTTATCTGGCTACATTTCTGAAAGTATTGCTTGCATTTATTGTGATTATTTCTGTTAATAACGACATTGTTTACAATACATTAAGACAAAATGTTATTGATGGCATCAGTAAGAAAGAATATTTGCTGAGCAAGTTTACATTAATATTATTCCTGGCTGGAGTTAGTACAATATCATTATTTATTTTCGGAGTGATAAATGGAACCATCTATTCCCATGTTTGGGGTTTTGAGTACATTTTTGATGAATTGGAATTTTTACTTGCATACTTTTTCGAAATTGTTGTCTATTGTATGCTTGCTTTCTTGTTGTCATTATGGATAAAAAAATCCGGATTTGTCATCATTTTATTGTTTCTCTACACCTTAATGTTTGAACCGATCTTTACGACAATAATGGAAAATCATCCTTATTTAAAAGATGGTATAGCTCCTCGAATTGTCCAGTTCTTACCTATCAGATCTATAAACAATCTGATTCAGGTTCCTTTTCCGAAATATGTCTTTCAGGAAATACAGGACAATATTCCCTATGATGCCGTATTTATATCCTTTGGCTGGTTGATGATCTATTCATTTCTAATTATCTTGACATTACAGAAAAGAGATTTAAAGTAATGTTGGATGCACTAGTAGAGATTTTCGAAAGGGATCTTGATAAATTAAAATATGAGATTGAAATCTTCCCGGAAGATAAATTATGGATTACTTCCGGGGAAATCTCTAATTCAGCTGGAAATCTTGCTATTCATATCACTGGCGGGTTAGAACATTTTATAGGTTTTGGTTTAGGGCAAACCAGCTATTTGAGAGATAGGGATTTCGAGTTTACAGCAAAAAGCCTGTCAAAAGAGGAAATCTTTCAAAGAATTTCAAACGCCAAAGAATCTACAATAAGTACATTAAAAAATCTTGATCCTGAAACTTTGTCTAACCCATATCCAAAAGAAATTGCAGATCGGGGATGGACTATTGAATACTTTCTAATTCACCTTGTAAGTCACGTGAATTATCACTTAGGACAGATCAACTACTTAAGAAGATTGATTTCCTGAGTTTTCATATCTTACACGATGTAAAATAGCACCACCAAATACAGAAATTCCGGAATTGAATACTATGAGAGCTATTGTACCATAAGAAACCCAATCCCAGGTTGAAGCACCGGAATACTTAAGCATAGCCGCTTCAGAAATGAGACTCGCTCCAAATCCGATAATAACTAATCCAATTGGTGCCTGGAATAGCCATCTTCTGTAATATTTATTTTTCATAGTTTATACTTTATTGAAAAACCCGTCGAATTTAAACCTAATGTCAGCTTATCTGAAATAGATAAAATATCAGACATATTAGTATGATAGAAAAGATAAAAACCTATATCAAATAGTAATAAAAAACCTCCCTGCAATAAAAGACTATTTCCATATCCCAAGAGTCTGCTTTGATTTTTTTCGGAGTTTTTTGATCTTTCTCTGAGAAAAAAACCGGTCATGATATACCCAACATCCAGACCCGCATTGAACAATAAAAGACGTTCTAAAGATAATTGTTGATCTAGTAGTTCATTATAAGAATTAACTTCTGCATTTCCTAAAGTCAATAAACTCACACCTGCTAAACCAAGGTTGACTACGTTCCACATTCCATTCATCTGATGAAAATATTTTGTAGAACCTTCTGATTTAGAATAAAGAACAGGACTTACTGCCAGATTTACAACCGCCCAGGATCCCAGTACGATCATCCCTATTTTTTGATCCTTTAATTGACTATTATTAATATCTTCCAGCGACTGGCTGAATGATGAATAACTCAAAATCAAGATAAGAAAGGTAAAAAGATTCTTCTTCATGCAAAGTAATTATCAAAGAGAAAATACATAATCCTCAAACTAAACAGGAAAAGTATGATACCCAAAGACCTGTTCATCACAATGATCACAGGTGGAGAAATTAAATGGCTTAAGCGTCTGGATAAGGTAATTTTGATCATATCCAATGTGAATATTGTACATAAAGTACCTGCAAAGAAAACTATTTGCTGATTTAGCGAATAATCATGTCTTACACTTACCAATCCTATGATAGTAATCCAGAAGAAAAGCGCGAATGGATTCAAACCATTTAGAATAAACCCTTTGACTGTATATTTTAAAAAATTAATTTTTTCTTTTGGCTTTTTTGTCGCGTGATATTTTGGTTTTTTATTCCAGCTATATACAGCAAATGACAACAACATTAACGCACCCAAAACAGCAATCCAAAATTTGATATCAGGGTCATCCAAAAATGTGGATAAACCAAGTAAAGCTAATGTAATATATATAAGGTCGCTTAAGGAAATTCCTATAGCAAAAAAAATCGCTGATCTTTTGCCATGCTCAAGGCTTGTATGGATAAGCGCAAAAAATGCAGGTCCAAGCGAAAATAAGAAGATCAATCCAAATAAAAGACCGTTTAGGAATGGGTGCATTAAGACTCCTGAATCAATTTGTTAGTACTAATATAATCAATCCAACTAGAAGCCTTTTCCTTCTTTAGTACACGAGGAAATTTATTCTGGGCTCCAATAGTTCCTTTTTCTTTCATCCAGTCATAAAAGACATTACTTGGCAACTTATGAACCTCGAGGTATTTTAAAGCATGATCTCTCTCTACTGCGTAATCATCATTTAATTCCTTCAATCTGGAATCTAATAGCTTTTTGTAAGTCTCAGTATCAAAATCATCATCACTGCCAATATACCAGGTATGTGCAAATTTCCCGTTTTTTGGATGACCAATTACAGTAAATTCCTTTACACCCACATTAAGCTCTTCATCCACAAGTTCAATCGCCTTATTCATATTATCTATTGAAAGATGTTCCCCACAAATACTTAGAAAAAGCTTGGTTCTTCCGGTGATTATAATTTCAGAATCCTGTATTGATGTGAATTTAACGACATCTCCAATTAAGTATCTCCAAGTTCCGGCATTTGTTGTTATAAGAAGCGCATAATCAACACCTTCTTTCACCTTATCGATGCAATATGTTTCAGGGTCAGGCTTCATAATCCCGTCTTCATCAAAATTATCCGAATTGAATGGTATAAATTCATAGAAAATACCATTGTTAAGAACAAGTTTCATTGATTTTTTACCAGGTAATGTTTGAAATGCCAGAAACCCTTCTGAGGCAAGATAAGTTTCTACGTAAACTAGTTCTCTATCTAATAATCTCTCGAAACTTTTCTTATAAGGTTCAAAAGGAACACCACCATGAACAAATACAGATAGGTTTGGCCATATATCATGAATGGTTTTTACGTCATAGTACTTGATGATCTTTTCCATCAGAAGCTGTAACCATGCCGGAACTCCTACAATGATTCCAATGTCCCAACTTTTTGCTTTCCTTGTAATTTCATCAAGTTTCTCACTCCATTGAGTTTTTGAAATTCTTTTCCCCGGTTTATAAAAATGTTGAAACCAAAAAGGAATCTGGGAAGTAGTAATTCCACTCAAATCCCCTTCAAAATAATGTCCATTTTTTCGTAGATCTGTACTTCCACCAAGCATAAGAATGCCTTTAGTAAATAATGAGTCTGGCAAATCATATTTTGAAAGGGTGAGCATATGTCGAATAGAGGTTTTTCTGATCGATTTGATCATTTCTTTTGTGATTGGAATGTATTTACTCGATGCACCTGAAGTTCCTGAACTTAACGCGAAATACTTGATTTTACCCGGCCAGCAAATATTTGCCTTTCCCTCCTTTGTTTTATGCCACCATTTATCATAAATTTCTTCATAAGATACCGCAGGAACATTATCGCAATAAACTTTATAAAATCTTTTTAAGTCTCTATCCTTAAAGCTATTTAGGATCTCAACAAAATTATTTTCTTTCCCAAATTGAGTATCCTTGCAATGAATAAGAAGTTTCTTCAACTCATTTTTCTGCAAGTCTATCGGGGAAGAGTATTGCTGTTCAACACTTTCCCTCAGAGTTATTCCTCTTTTCAATAACTTACCTAATATTGCCATTCAATAGACTTTAAACTTATAGCTCAAAACAAAGTTAATCATTGAAAAACATATACTTATGCCAGAACTGATTGAATCATTGGAAAAATTTAAAAGTGAAGCAGGTGCTTGTGGAGCTAAATTAGTAGCTATCTCAAAAACAAAGCCAGTTGAGATGATTCAAAAAGCATATGATAGCGGGCATAGAGACTTTGGAGAAAACAAAGTACAGGAGCTAGTTGATAAATATGAGGCTTTGCCAAAGGATATAAAATGGCACATGGTTGGTCATCTTCAAAGAAATAAGGTCAAGTATATTGCTCCTTTTGTTCGCTTAATTCATGCAGTTGATTCGCTTAAATTATTAAGAGAAATAGAAAAACAAGCCAGGAAAGCAGATAGAACTGTAAATGTCTTATTACAGATTCATATTGCAAAAGAAGAAACGAAATTTGGCTTAAGTGAAGAAGAGCTACAGCAGTTGCTCAATGACGAATTCATAGATGAAATTCAGAATGTTAAAATCTTAGGCTTAATGGGAATGGCCACTTATACTTCAAATACATCTGTCGTACGGAATGAATTTAAATATCTACATGAATTATATGTCAGTGTAAAAGAAGATTTCAATAAAGAGGCTATTGATTTCGAGGAACTGAGTATGGGAATGAGTGGTGACTATAAAATCGCATTGGAACAAGGGTCTACGATGATTAGAATAGGGAGCTCAATATTTGGAGAAAGAAATTATGGATAAAAAATCATTTGGAATTGGCGCTGTTTCGGGTGCTTTTGTAGTGGCATTAGGGGCATTTGGGGCACATGGATTAAAACCTCTATTAATTGAAAACCAAACATTGGAAACATATGATACTGCTGTCCAATATCATATGTTTCATACTTTAGCTATATTATTAATCTCAGCAATCGAGATCTATAAGAAAAAAAGTATTATTTGGCTTTTCACCTTAGGTATAATATTCTTCTCTGGCTCGCTTTACATACTAGCAATCACAGGAATAAAAATACTTGGCATGATCACCCCCATCGGAGGTGTATTATTCATAATTGCCTGGATTTGGGTAGCCTGGTCTTCTTTTTATAATCAGCCTTCTGATTGAGGCATTTTCACATTTGCTTCAATCTTGATGCGATTAATCTTTTCTACACTATTTGAATAGATAGTCACAACCTTATTTTGCATTCCAACCTTACCTCGGCTATTGAATTTAACCGTCATTTTTGAAGATTCTCCCGGAGGAATTGGCTCTCTTGGCCAGGAAGGGGCTGTACAACCACATGTGGTTCTTACATTACTTAAAATCAATGGTTGAGTACCAGTATTCTTAAATTCAAATACATGTTCAACTACGTCTCCCTGAGTTATATCTCCAAAATCAAATGAAACTTCGGTGAATTCTATTTTAGGCCCATCTGCAGGTTCTTCAAATATTTTTTGATCCTGTGCAAAAGCTATCAGACCAAAAAATGCAAAAAGAGAAAATAAAGTCAATTTCTTCATAGTTACTTGTCTATTTTTATACAAATTAACGAATTTTTTACCAGAAAATATATTAATTGAATAGTATCATGAACCATGCCAAACCAAGAGTAAGAGTTTGTGGCTTATTAGAAAAAGAAGGACAAATATTACTATTGAGACATGAGAAAATGGGTAAGTTAGGTTATATATGGTCCCCCCCCGGAGGTGGACTTGATTTTCATGAAACAGTAGAGGATGGTTTAATTAGAGAATTCTACGAGGAAACTCATCTTCAAATTGAAATTGATCGTTTTTTGTTTGTGAATGAGTATATTGATAAAAAATTTCATGCAATAGAGTTATTTTTCAAAGTATCATATAAAAAAGGAGAAGTGAAATTGGGTTTTGATCCCGAATTTTCAACCGCTGATCAAATACTTTCAGATTTAAAATTTTTCAGTGAAAGTGAATTAAATTCAATTCCAAGTGGTAAAAAGCATAATATTTTTAATGAATGCGCTAGCTTTGAAAGATTGTTCAACATGAAAGGATTTTACAATTTCAAAAATATTTGATTATCTAGTATTTTAGTTCTAAACCCTAAATCATTATTATTGCAAAAAATCAATTAAAATGAGCACAACTCGGATATTAACAATCGTCTTTGCACTTACTTCAATCGGTCTTGCATACTTTTTATTTAATTCGATAAACAGCAGCATAAAGGAGGCTAAAAGAATCGAAAGGGTTGAAAAAGCTGTAATTGAAAAGCTTAAAATGATCAGAGAAGCACAACTTGCATATAAAGCTGTGAATGGTCAATATACAAGCGATTGGGATAAACTTATCAATTTTGTAGATACAGGATCATTTTATTTGATCGAAAGAAAGGAAACTGTTATCACTCTTGATTATGGTGCTGATAGTACTTTTGTTGAATTAGACACTTTAGGTACCGTTCTGGTCAGAGACTCTGTTTTCAATGAAAAAAAATATCCTAAGTTTAATTTAGAAACACTTCCATATGTTCCTGGAGTTGAAGGTAATGTGAAATTCCAAATGTTCGCTGATAAAATAACTAAATCAGGAGTGCTTGTGGATGTGGTAGAGGTATGGAATCCTAATCCTGTCAATCCGGAAAGGGATGAGGAAAGTGAATACAACACCAAAAAACCATTAAGATTCGGCTCAAGAACAGCAGTAACTACCGCAGGAAACTGGGAATAAGATTTGAGCACGGAAGTTCAAAAACCATACAGATCTCTCAAGCGGATCAAGAGTGATAAGTTTTCAATAGATGACTTACATGACTATAGTTTGTCTTTGGTAATCGGCACCAGAGACTTTCTTGTTTCTGTTGTGAATAGAGAAACTTCTGAACTTCTCTTTATTGAAGAATTCAAGCTCGAAAATATTAAAACCATAAAAACAAGAATTCTGGCTATTAAAGGAATTCTTGAGTCACACCATTTTCTTAGAGCTGGCTTTTGGAAATCAATAACGGTAGCAATTAAAAGTCATAAATTCACTCTTGTACCAGAAGAACATTTTGTCTCAACAGCTGTCAAGGACTATTTAGCTGTTTCTAGTCCATTAAAAAATACATTAGACGATGTAATGTACTACCACCATCAGGAATCAGAGATCGTGAATGTTTTTTCCGCTGACAAAGTGTTAAAGGATTGGCTGGTAAAAGTTTACCCGAAAAAAGAAGTATCTTTTATTCATCAGGGCAGTGCAATAATAGAAGGGATTTTACAATATAAAGGGCTGACTAACAGCAACACAATTTTTGCATTTTTTGATAGAGGAGTCCTTCATATCATGGTCACTTCAAAAAAGAAATTGATTTATTACAATCAATTTGCCGTAAGAAAACCAGATGATTATGTGAGATATGTCCTAATGGTGTATAAAGAACTGGGATTAAGTCCTAAGTCAATTAATTTTATCATGTGGGGAAACATTTCGAAAAAATCACAACAATTTCCCCTTCTCAAAAAGCACATTAAAAATATTCATTTTGGTGGAAGGAATCATGAATTAAAATATTCCTATCATTTCGATGAGCTGGCGGATCACCAGCATTTTGACCTGCTCAATGTTCATAATTGTGAATAATGGAAAAGGTTGCCATTTTTCCAGGATCCTTCGACCCTTTCACCAGAGGGCATGAGGATATCGTTCTAAGATCACTTAAACTATTTGATAAAGTTATTATTGCAATTGGCCACAACAGCAATAAAAAAAGATACTTTGATATCGATCATATGGTATCCTGTATCAATTCCGCCTTTGAAAATAATTCACAAATAGAAGTGATAGTTTACGATGAATTAACCGCAAGTCTGGCAACACAATATAATGCCCGGTTTCTTGTTCGAGGCCTACGAAATACTACAGATTTTGAATATGAAAACTCTATTTCTCAAATCAATAAGTACTTAAACGAATCCCTGGAAACTGTTTTCTTAATAACATCTCCTGAATTAGCTCCAATTAGCTCATCTATTATCAGAGAAGTACATAAATATGGTGGAGATGTATCTGAGTTTATTCCTTATAAGCTTTAATCAGCTATTTTATTCTTAAGTAGCTTGTGATATTCCTGAATCACGTACCTTATGGATCTGAATGATGAGTATAATGCAGATCGCATTTGACTTAGGTTCATCCATTCAACTTTCTCGATATCTTCTTCTGCTTGAGGTGACAGTTTTGCGTCATTTACACACTGCATAGCATACCAGTGAGTTTTCTTTAAAACATATTTTTTGTTCTGAATATAAGTATGCCAGGTGTGACATATTTTATCTTCAATTGAAACTTTTACTCCCGTTTCCTCTTCTACCTCCCTTACAGCTGCAGCTTTTTTAGTTTCATTCTTGTCAATTTTTCCTTTTGGAAAATCCCAGCGAGCTTTCCTGTAAATCAACAAGGTGAGATTATCCTTTTCAACAACACCACCTGCAGCTTCGATGATCGTAAACTTCTTTTTAATAAAATTTGTCATCGCTTTTTTATCCTGACTACAAAATGTGATAGAATCCACATCTTTGAATTTCTTCGCTGTCATCAAATGAAGAAGTCTGTCAACACTTTCTGGAGATGCTTCCTGAATAAGAACATCATCAATCAAATCCTTAGGCGAAATAGCTTTACTATTTCCTTTTATTACCTGATCATATCTGGATAAATCTTTTATATCCTGAGTGCTGGTCAGAATCACAGGTATATCGTTTATGAATATTTTCAAACCTTACTTTTTTAAGTAGCTCAATTATCCAATTATCTGTGGACTTATCCAACGCATTAATGGAAAATATATGTTAAGATTGTGGAATGATTTATAAATGCTTTAATGAGTCAGTCGCAAGCAATCTTGCTGAAAAACTTTTAGATATCGAAGCTATAAAACTCAGCCCAGATAAACCATTTAAATGGGCATCAGGCTGGAATTCACCAATCTATTGTGATAACAGGTTAAGTCTTTCTTATCCCGAACTCAGAACACTTGTAAAAGATAATTTAGCTGAGGCGATTAAAGTATATTTTGAAGATGTTGATGCCATAGCAGGTGTAGCTACTGCCGGAATACCACAGGGTGCTCTCATAGCAGATAAACTTAATCTGCCATTTTTGTATATAAGATCAAAATCGAAATCTCACGGACTGACAAATATGATAGAAGGCAGACTAGAAAAGGATCAAAAAATTGTGGTTGTTGAGGATCTTGTTTCTACAGGGGGGAGTTCGCTGGCAGCTGTTGAAGCACTTAGAAACTCAGGTGGAGATGTAATGGGTATGTTATCCATATTTACCTATGGATTTCCTGTAGCTCGACAAAATTTTGAAAAAGCTAATGTTAGTCTCATCTATCTGAGTGAATATTCAATTCTTTTGGAATTAGCATTTAAAAAAGGGCTTATTGATAATGGTATCAGGGATACTCTAAATAGCTGGCGTGAAGATCCTGCTAAATGGAGTAACTAAAATTTTTCAAATACTCCCAGACCAAATAAAGCAAAATCATACTTAACAGGGTCAGACTTATCAAAACTTCTAAGGTTTTCTGTGAGTTCAAGAGCAGCCAACCAATCCGTTTGTTTTCTTTTGATAAGGTTTAGTTTTCGAGCGACCCTGTCTACGTGAAGATCCAATGGACAAATCAAATCAGCAGCTTTCAGTTTTTGCCATAAACCAAAATCCACACCAAAGTCATCCTTTCGCACCATCCACCTAAGATACATATTGATTCTCTTGCATGCGGACTTTCTATCGGGAGTCTGAATGTGCTTTCTAGTCCTTCCTGGATGATCTTCCAGAGAAAAAAAAAGATTATAAAACTTCCTTAGATGGTCACCATAACTATTATCCTTAAGCTTTGAATCCACATAGAAAGCATCTTCCAAACTTTCATTTTTAGAGTAAAACCAGTTTAACCAATGAATAAAATAAAGTGCATCCGTGGCATTAAATGTTCTGTGTACAAATTGAAGAAAAGGCTTTAGATCATTTTCATTGTGGTTGATTATAAAATCATAGGGAGCATTATCCATGTAGCTAAAAAACTCATTGCATTTATTTATGATGGTTTTTCTTTGGCCCCAGGCTAGAACGGCCGCTATCAATCCAGTAATTTCAATGTCTTGCTTGATTGAATATTGATGAGGAATTGATATTGGATCTGATTCTATAAAATCATATGAATTATATTGCTCAGACTTTTGATTTAGGAGGTCTTTTACTTGTTGCCGAGTTATATTACTCATTAAAGTATGTGATTTCGACCAAAGCCTTCTGGTCGATAATACCTAACCTTTTGAATGCTGCAGGCGTAAGCCTGATCATAGTATTTTTATTGATACCTGTATTTGGTAGCTTCCCAACTACACGAACATAGGTTTTCTCATTATTCATCAGGTTTTTCACCTCTAATACTGTACCCACTCGCAAATTTCGATGCAAAGCAAAATAGTTTTGTGTATCATAATCACCATCTATGATTTTAGCAACTCCTTCTTCAATAAATTTGGTGACTCCTCCTTCTTCAGATTTCCTCATTTTGGAACCATAAGAGGTGTTTTTATATGTACCAACTTCAGTAATTAATATTTCCTTTTCTTTATCCACCTCAAAAGGAAAATACAATTTCTGTCCCAATGCTAACCTACTGTTTTTCAGATTATTCCATTTCATGATACTATCAACCGTGACATCAAATTTTTCTGAAAGCGATTCAATATTATCACCAGTTCTTACGACATATTCGTATGATGGCTTTTTAGATTCTTCAGGAATTACAGAAGCGATTTGAGAGCTACTTTCAGGTATAATTAACTTTTGACCTTGAGAAAGACTATTTGAATTAAGATTATTTACACGCTTTATATCCTCAACTTCTACTCCATAAGTTCTGGAAATACTGTACAAGGTCTCACCAGAGGAAACAACATGAGTATTAGAATTCGTTTTAAAAGACTCTGAATTTTCAGCTGTATAATTCTCAATTGGTATTTCGAGAATCTGCCCGATCTCAATGTCATTTACATCGAGTTTATTGATTTCAATTATTTTATTAGGAATGGAATTATATCTTCTGGACAAAGAATAGACAGTTTCTCCTTTTTCTACTTGATGAATAACAAAATATTCATTGCCTCTTTTGTCAACTCGTAACGAGTCGATCATGGAAAATGATGTCCCATAAAAGAACAAAACAAAGGCAAAAATCAAGATTCTAGTTCCCATACAGCTAATGTATCCCTGTTTTCCACAAATATCATGTCGTTTTCCATTAAAAAGAAGCTTTCAGTAGAAATGCCTTCCATATTACGGTCTATGCATTTATTTAAAATAATATCACCATGCTTGAATACTGCGACAAACCTGTCATATTTATTTTTACCTTTTAAGTAATAGGAGAGTATTAAAAAGTTTTCTTTTTCCAGATATTCAAGACCTAAAACGATATCAACATCCAGTTTCTTATTTAGAAAGCCGGCAATTTTTTGAAAGTAATCATCCTCCTCAGAGAAATAATCAGGAAAAGAGATCCTTGAATGATTTTGAAACTCATTTTTGCTTAGTTCAATAATTTCATTTTGAAAATCATCCACCTCCCTCCTTTGTAAAACTATTTTCTGTTCATTAATCAATGATATAGAAACATCTTTTCTCTCCAAAGTCACCTGACTTTTATTATAATCATAGATAAAAAACATTCCGGGCCCTGGATTTTTTTGATCATTGTGTGTGAAAAAGAATACCTTATCATTTTGAATACCTACCATATCTGTCCACCAATTCACTTCACTGAGGGGTTCTATTATCTTCACATTCTTTTCATTCAGATTTACTATGAAGTATGCTACTTCTAGACTGTTCTCACTTCTGGTCTCGATACAAAGCTGTAGCATGACCGGATCATAAACCAGCTTCCAAATTAAACCATCAAAGCTGTGTAAATATGGATTTTTTGAATCTTTGGTCACTAAATTTTAGTTAATATTGTTTAGTTATTGAATAATCTATGAAAAACATATTTCTTTCTCTCCAAATATTTCTTGCAAGTGGATTCTTATTTGCTCAATCGGAGACATCTACAAAGGTAATTCACTTAAAAGTTCTGGATAACATTGACCCAAGAACTAATCGATACACAGAACTTGGGATTGAATTCGCAAAAGAAAATGAGGCTGACTTGATCATTCTGGAACTAGACACATACGGGGGTGCTTTGAATGATGCTGATGAAATTCGAACCCGAATTCTAAATCTGGATATTCCTATTTATGCTTTTATAAACAAAGATGCGGCCTCTGCAGGCGCATTGATTTCCATTGCATGTGACAGTATTTACATGGCAAAAGGGTCAAGTATTGGTGCTGCCACAGTAGTTGTTCAGGATGGTTCTGCAGCACCGGACAAATACCAATCTTATATGCGCTCAATTATGCGTTCTACCGCAGAAGCCAAAGGAAGGGACCCAAGAGTTGCGGAAGCTATGGTTGATGAGGATATTAAAGTTGATAGTATTTCAACAGAAGGGAAAGTACTCACTCTTTCCGTTTCAGAAGCAAGAAAGCTTGGATTTTGTGAAGCAGAAGCACAATCTGTTGAAGAGATACTTGAAATGACTGGTGTTGAGGAATATGAAATCATTGAATATCAACTAGATTCAACAGAGAAAATTATTGCTTTCTTTCTGAATCCATTTATTAGCGGAATTCTAATTCTTATAATTATTGGCGGGATATACTTTGAACTACAGACCCCGGGAGTAGGATTTCCAATACTTGCTTCTGTTGTTGCCGCAATATTGTATTTCACTCCGTATTATTTGAATGGTCTTGCTGAGAATTGGGAAATCATTTTGTTTTTTGCCGGCCTTGTTTTGTTGGCTGTGGAAATATTTGTCATACCGGGCTTTGGAATCGCTGGTATATTAGGATTAATATTCACGTTGGGTGCACTTGTACTTGTAATGCTAAATAATGACGGATTTTCATTTGATTTCGTGGATCCGGCAGAAATATTCAAGGCAATTTCTACCACGCTTGCCGGTTTAATGGGTGCAATTATAGTAATGTTTATTGGAGGGGTGCGTCTGCTCAATTCAAAAGTTTTTCAGAGAATATCACTAGCTGATACCCAGGATACTACTCAGGGTTATACGAGTACCTTTTATTCAAAAGATCTTGTGGGCAAAAAAGGAACAGCTTACACCATTTTGAGACCCAGCGGAAAGGTTTTGATTGATGGTGAAATTTACGATGCCTATACAAGAGGTAACTACATTGATCAAAATGCAGAAATTTTAGTAGTTTCAAATGATGGTACCTCTCTAAAGGTAAAAGAAGTGGAATGAAGATTATCGGAATAATACCAGCCAGATATGATTCATCTCGTTTTCCCGGAAAACCTTTAGTTGATATAAAAGGGAAATCAATGATAAGGAGGGTTTATGAAAGGGCTTCCGGAGCAACCTGCCTTGAAAAACTAATAGTAGCAACAGATGATGAAAGAATATTCAATGAAGTGAAATCATTCGGTGGTAATGTTGAGATGACCTCTAAAAACCACCGAAATGGAACGGAAAGATGTGCTGAAGTAGCAGATAAAACAAGCGCCGACTACTACATAAATATTCAGGGCGATGAACCCTACATTGCATCAGCTCAGGTTGATGAGCTTGGAGCTATCCTAAATGGAGATGTCCAATTAGGGACATTAGTTAAAAAATTAAAAGACTCAGCTTCTTTAGATAATCCGGGCGTTATGAAAGTAATTTTAAATAAAGAAAGTAATGCTTTGTACTTTAGTCGATCACCTATTCCTTTCATTCGAGACTCTAAAAAAGAAGACTGGATAAACAAGCATACATTCTGGAAACACATTGGCATTTATGCCTATAGAAAAGATGTCCTGAGTCAAATCGTCAAACTTGTCCCTTCTCCTTTGGAGATTGCTGAATTATTGGAACAACTTCGTTGGCTGGAAAACGGTTATTCAATAAAGGTGGCAGAAACAAAACATGAAAGTATGAGCATAGACACTCCAAACGATCTCCAAACTTTAATTAAACTTATCAATGATAATAAGATATCGTAAATATATTGTTTGGGGATTGATTATTGCGGTAATAATTATTTTTTGGATATCTCTTAGATCTCCTGTCAATCAGATGGAATATTCAATTGCAGCCCTGATACTTTGGGGGATTACTTATTTGGTTGATAAAAAGCTAAAAAAAATGGAAGATGAAAGACAGGAGGACGACTAATTGCCTTAATTGCCAGACTCCATTAAAGAAAACAGACAATTTTTGTCCTAATTGTGGTCAAAAAAATCTGGATAATTATATTTCTGTAATAGTCTTATTAGGAGACTTTTTTTCCAATTACTTCTCATTTGACTCTAGGTTTGGACGAACTCTAAAACCTTTCTTTTTCAAACCCGGATACATTACAAACCAATTTATTGAGGGAAAAAGGATAAAATTTGCAAACCCAATAAGGCGGTATTTAGTGATTAGTCTGATTCAGTTCTTTCTTCTTTCACTCAACTCTGATGATGAAAGTAGTTCTGATCAATCAATATTCAAAGTAACAAATGACATCGAAGCTAATGATTATAAAAAAACTGATTCTACATTGATTAACGAATATTTTGAAAAGATCAGTACCGATACAGTGTATGAGATTCCGTTTGAAACCATAACGTTGTTAGGAATGAATGACAATTTATCTACAAAAGAGATTTATGATACATTGAAAATCGAACAAAATGGCACCTTTTGGCAAAAAGTAATTGCCAGCAGATTTATCCGCTTGAATAATTCCTCTCAAAAAGATATAAGCGGATATTTATTAGGGAAATTACCAATTATAATATTCTT
>CAYTFO010000085.1:0-14927 GCA_964437135.1 uncultured Roseivirgaceae bacterium
CTTTAACAGAAGAAGAAGCAGCAGAGATGGTTGCTAATTCGCTTATATCAGAAGTTTTCTCTTTAGCTGCCGACCTGGGTAGTACTGGATATCAGGCTAGTAGTGGCAGAATTGATGCGAAAATAGACCAATTAATTCCTGCTTGCGGAGAAACAACCACTAATTCTATTACCAAATCTTATGAAGGTGATTTTGTCACTTTTAGCTATTCTGGAAATTATGAAAATACTTTGACTTGCTTTAGAGAAATACCAATCGGATTGGAGAGTACGTTTAATTCTTCCAGCAATTCTGAAAGTAACAGAATCACTACCTCCGGGTCCATGACTGGTGATCTGGAAATAATCCTCGATCAGGAAAATCTGGGTAATTATTTACTAAATGGAACCTTATCCGGAACCGGAGAAGTAAATCAAAAACTGAGAGAAAGAAATTCATTTAGTAGTAATTCAAAAATTACAATCAATAGTCTTTCCATAAATATTCAATATTTAATTGATTTGGGATTAGGAGAAGAACCATCTGGTAATCTCATTACCGGAGGTACGACTATTTATGAAATCAGCGGATCTGGAAGTCAGACTGGTACCTACAACTTTACAGCACAGGTAGTATATAATGGAGACGGTACTGCTGATATAATCATCAATGGAAATACCTATACAATAAATTTACCTACTGGTCAATTTATTAAATAATCTAAAGAAGCAATAACGTAAGAAAATAAACTGAGGCACTGAAAATTTGTCGAAATGTTAACGACATATTTTAGAGCCTCTTTTTTGTATGTGACTTTCTGATTTTAATATAATCTCAGGAATTTTTTATCCATATTGGCTACAATTATGTAGGATCTTGCAACATATCTTAAGCTTGCAACATTTTTTAAGGTTTATGCAACATATATGCTACTTGCTGAGGTAGCTTTCTACTGATCTTTGAATATCTAAATTTTTAAGATATGAAAAAGATCACGCTTCAACTTATTTATTTCTCGACTGCATTTTCTCTTTTATATAGCTGCGATTATGCAAGTAGCCCAGAAGAACTATCTAACGCAATTAATAATGACTCTGTTAGTAACAGTTCACAAACATTCAAACTTCGATTTGAGGAATCACTTTTATCAGATGAAGGTGAAGAACCACATAGTTCCTCCTCTCTAAATTTTACCCGAGGTATTAATGGGAGAGGTCTTTGTTTTGGTAGAAACGATATACTACAATTCAATTCCGAAGGTAATATTAATGCTGTATCCGGTTCGGTCAGTATGTGGATGAAACCTAACTGGAACCCGGGTCATGGACAATTATATAAGCTTCTCTATTATGGAAGAAATCCAAAAAATATGGAGATGCATATTGATGAACATGATCTGATAGCTATAGGTGTAAATTCAAATGATCATACTACGATCAAAGTTGCATATGGAAATGCCAGCTATTGGGAAGCTGGGTATTGGCATCATCTTGTATTTACATGGGATGAGAAAGCAGTTTCTGTTTATGTAAACGGCAACCTGGAAGAAAAAGTAGCAACCGGAAATCCTTTGCCAGAAGAAAAAGATAGGATTTTTCATATCGGTTCTTTAAATGGTCATGAAGGTTTTGATGGGGTAATTGATGAATTGATGATTTTTTCAGATGCAATTACAACATCTCAGGTCTCTACTTTATATCAGGAATTTGAATACTTCAAAGAATCAATTGGATTTGATCCATCGTCTGATTGTGGAGAAATATCAGAAAAATGTGATCTATCGGCTTTTACTTATAAAGCTTCATTGGATAGTTCCAAATATTACATCTCTAATGAGCAAATGACCTGGAAAGAGGCAAAAACTGCCTGTGAAAATGCTGGTGGCCACCTGGTGGTTATTAACAGTAAAGAAGAAAATGACCTGGTTACAGAAATTATTAGCTCTGGATATTACGGTATTAATGCGTGGTTAGGACTGACAGATGAAAAAGAAGAAGGCAAATTTGAATGGATAGATGGGATGGATATTTGTTACAAGAACTGGAATGAAGGCGAACCAAATAATGAAGCATATCCTGGTTGTGATCCTGAAGATGTCTACTGTACAGAAAATTATGTTCATATACATGGCAACATCCACCCAAACCCTGGATCATGGAATGATGCGCCCAATGATATGCTCTACCATGCAATCATTGAAATTAAAGATTAGAACCATAGCTTTTTCAAGCAACTTAAATTGAATGCCGGATTTAATCAACCGGCTTTTGTTTTATCTCTATATGAAGCGGGAGGTAGTACTATCCAATTTCCAACTTTTATATTTATCTCTTCTTTAAGTCTTATATCCCTAGAAGAAGTTCCAATTCTAATTTCATATAATCCGGGTTCCAGTTCCCAATCAGACTTTTCTTCACTCCAATACATTAAATCCATATTTGACAGCTGAAGATTTATCTCTTCCTGATTCCCGGGTGCCAATAACTCAGTTTTATAAAATGCCTTTAACTCCTGAACGGGTCTATCTACAGTAGAATTTGTTTTGGCTACGTACACCTGAACCACTTCTTTTCCTGCAGATTTACCAGAGTTTTCAACTTTTAAACTAAGAATGATCTGACCTGAGTCCTGCTTAATCTCTAAATCAGAATAAATAAAATCAGTGTAAGACAACCCATAACCAAATGGATAGGACACATCTTTTCCGGATTTGTCAAAATGTCGATAACCTACATAAACACCTTCTTCATAGTTTGTAATATCTACATTTTCAACTTTCTCATCTTCAGCTTTTTCTTTTCTTGAACCCAATAAATCTAATAATGACATACTTTCTCCTGTCAATGGAAAATTAGCATGCGACCAGTGATCATTGATACTCACCGGAAAGGTCATGGGAAGTTTTCCACTGGGGTTGACCCTTCCGCTCAATATATCTGCTACAGAGTTGCCGCCTTCCTGACCACCCTGCCATGCTAATAGAATCGCATCGGGCTGAGATTTCCAGGAAGCTGTTTCTATAACTCCGCCAATATTTAACACTACAATCACTTTTTTACCTGCAGCCTGAAATTTCTGACAGACTGTTTCCAGCATTTCCTGCTCAATATCAGCCAGCAAAAAATCATCCTCTACTACTCTATCTCCACCTTCTCCGGCATTTCTTCCGATGGTGATGATGGCTATATCTGATGAACTTTCGATCTGATCCAATTGCTGTTCGGTGTATTTTATCTCAGGAGGAGTATAAGGGTTGAGCATTGCGTTGATCCCTTCCGGTTTTACAAATTCCTCTTTATTTGCTTCTTTATGTTCCTCAAAAACTGATTTTGCAAAATCATTTACAGCAAAGCCTGCATTTCGTAATCCCTCCTCCAAAGAAATTGTATAGGCTTCATTTACGTCTCCTGATCCTGTTCCCCCTGCTATAAAGTCGTAGGAAGTAGAACCCAATAGCGCAACATTTAAATTCGAAGTTATTGGCAATGTCTCATCATTTTTCAATAAAATCATTCCTTCAGATGCGGATTGACGGGTTATTTGTGCATGAGCTTCCAAATCGGGATTATTGTTGGGTTCCTCATTTTTCATTTGGTGTGAGGTCAAAATGAGCCTGAGTATCCGGCTTACTGCAAGGTTGATGGATTTTTCAGAAAGAGTACCATCCTCATAGCCTGCAATCAAAGCCTCCCATTGTTTTTTAGTTCCGGGTTCGAGCAGATCATTTCCTGCTTTTACCATCGCAACCGGATCATTTCCTCCAAACCAGTCTGACATCACCAAACCTTCAAATCCCCATTCATCTCGAAGTATATTGGTAAGTATTTCAGGGCTTTCTGCAACATAGGTTCCGTTCACTTTATTGTAGGAGGACATTATGGTCCAGGGTTGAGAATTTCTCACGATAATCTCAAAACCTTTCAAATAGATTTCCCGAAGTGCTCTTTCAGAAACCATAGAATTATTCAGGAATCGGTTTGTTTCCTGATTATTGGCGACAAAATGCTTGACAGAAGCGCCTACTCCATTGGATTCGATTCCATTTACCATAGCAGCTCCGATTAAACCTGTAAGTACAGGATCTTCAGAATAATATTCGAAATTTCTTCCGCACAAAGGATGTCGATGAATATTTGCTCCCGGGCCCAGAATTACATCAATCCCGTATTCTCTTGCTTCTTTACCCATTGCAGTACCCACCTTATTTACTAAGTCTGTATTCCAGGTTGAAGACAGCAAAGTCGCGATAGGAAAAGCTGTACAATAATAGGTTCGGTCTTCTCCTTCTCTTTCTGGCTCTATTCGTAAACCTGCAGGTCCATCCGATAAATAGACTGTTGGAATTCCTAATCTGGGTGTTGGAACGATTGTTCCTACTGCGCCCGCCACTCCGGTTACCGGATCTCCCATTCCCATTGCGGATGCTAACCCGGATCCTTTCAACAAATGGATTTTCTCTTCTATCGTCATTTGGGAAAGAAGATCTGAAACTCTCTTTTCGAGTGGTTCTCGTTCGTCTTCATAGATATCCAACTCCCCATTCCCATTTCGATCCCAAAATGTATATCCATCGATTGTTAGTTGGGTTAAGTCTCTTTTTTCACTGAAATCCGTTTCAAAATCAATAAATAAGGATTTTAACCAAAGCCAGCCAACTAGTGCTGCTATCATTATAAGACCGGTCAATATTCCTATAGCGATAAGAACTATTTTAAGTACTTTCATTTTATATCGAATTAAAAATCAGGTAATTAAATCATTGATTAAAAATAGCTTTACAATGAGGATTTTGATAATATTTTTTTAATCTCTTTGTAAGATTTTCCAATAAATAATTCTTCATCCATCAATTTTCTAACCTTCTTAGGTTTCAGTTTAAATATTTTGGTCTTTTTCCCCTCTAATGGTACTAAAATCGCCATTTTTTCGTTTATTATAATCTTCACAGAAGATCTATCTAAAGTTACCCATTTCATAAGACAAAATTAGATCGTAAATCTCAGATTTTAAAACTTACATAATATTAAATTAACATTAAGTTAACTTTAATATTATCCAAACTTTCTGCCCAATATATTAAATGACCTGCCCAATCTATATTCCAAAAAGGATCAATACTATCGGGTATACACATAATCGTTTATTTAAGAATTAAAACTATCATCTGTTATTCAAATCTTTGTAAATTGAAAAATGACTTTTTTAGTTAGAAATTCAGATTTTTTAGCATGAGATATTATTTACTTCTTATTATTCTACTTTTAGGATGTTCTGAAAAAGAAATTTTAAATCAACGGAAAATAAATTTTGAAGGTGAAGAAATACTTACTGATAAAATCAATCTTGAAGGGTTAAATGAAGAGCCTTTTGCAGAATGGTACAATTTCTATTACCAGGACAGGGCACCGGACAAAGACCAATTAGATTTGATTTCCCGCAAGATCAATGAAGTTGAAATCACTGTTTTTCTTGGGACCTGGTGTACAGATAGCCATGAACAGGTACCGGGTTTTGTACGAATGTTGACCTATATGGGGTATGATATATCGAAAATCACCCTTATTGCTTTGGAAAAAACCGAAATAGGAGATTTAGTCAGCCAGAAAGGTTACGAAAGAGGTATGAATATCACACATGTTCCCACTTTCATATTTAGCAAAGGCAGCAAAGAATTGGGAAGAATTGTTGAATATCCTGAAGAATCACTTGAAGCAGATATGGTTTCAATTATTCTAGATGGTGAGTAGTTGTAAACCGGCCATTTTTCAAGCACTCACAGTATGTCTAAGCTTTTCATTAACTTGATGTAAAATCAAACTCAAAATGAAAAAGCTTCAAACTCTTTTAGTAATACTACTGGCCGCAGGACTTATTAGTTGCAGCCAGGAAAAGTCAAATGAACTCGAATCAGATAAGTTCGAATCCGAAATTACTGCAATAGAAAATGGCCTCATATTGCCGATTATTGTCAAAAGCGATTCATTGAAAACGTTCAATATTTCTGAAAGAATGGAATACCATAAAGTTCCCGGAATGAGTATTGCTTTAGTCAAAGAAGGTGAACTCAGATGGGCAAAAGGATACGGGATCGCAAATACAGAAACCGGAACACCAGTGACAGAATCCACAATGTTCCAGGCCGGATCCATAAGTAAACCCATTGCGGCATTGGCTGCATTGAAACTCATGGAAGAAGGAAAACTGGATCTGGATGAAGATGTAAATCAATACCTGACGGAATGGAAAGTACCCGAAAATAGATTTACAGGGGAAGAAAAAGTAACGATCAGAAGACTATTAACACACACAGCAGGAATGACGGTTCATGGATTTCCCGGGTATAGCCAAACTGATACATTCCCTTCCATTAATACTGTTTTGAATGGTGAAGGAAATACTGCCAAAATAGTGGTTGATACGTTTCCTGATGCCATCTGGAGATATTCAGGAGGTGGATACACAGTTATGGAAAAGGCTGTTGAAGACATTAGTGGAATGCCATTGGAGGAATACATGGCAAAAAATATTTTCCCTGAACTCGATATGCTAAATAGTACTTATGAACAGCCTATTTCAGCTCCATATCAAAAAAATGTAAGTTCTGCATATGACAGTAAAGGTGAATTGTATGAAGGTCACTGGCATAATTATCCGGAACAGGCTGCCGCAGGTTTATGGACAACTCCTACCAATTTGGCTAAGTATTGCATGGCGGTTCAGGATATTAACATGAATCAAAAAGACGGTTTTCTTTCCTATGAAACGATCTCGAAAATGTTGACTAAACATAAAAATGACTGGGGGCTTGGGCCATCACTTGTCTGGGATGGTGATTCCTTGAGATTTCAACATGGAGGCAAGAACGCCGGGTTTACAAATAGCATGATCGCTTTTGCTAATAGAGGAGATGCAGTCATTGTAATGACAAGTGCGGACAATGGAATGAATTTGATTCAAGAAGTTCTCAGGTCCGTATCAAAATATTATGATTGGGGAATCTACAATCCAAGAGAGGTAGAGATTATAGATATTGAAGAAACCCAGCTGGATCAATTTATTGGTAAATATGTTCTGGATTTTCAGGTTGATGGAATAGGCGATTATTTCATCACGGTTGAAAAAATAGAAAACGGCCTGAAAGTTTATGACCCTAATAACGATGAAGAGAACAGACTGTATCCAATATCTGACAGCACTTATATTGATCTGATTAGCGGTGATGAAATTGCAATCAGTCAAACCAGTGATTCTACAAGTTTGGTTTGGAACGATCAATATACTTTTAACATGATCAAGGAATAGAAGACTATGGGCTCTCACCCGTTAAATCTCGCGGTTAGATTTGCTTTAGAAGTTTTTGCGCTCATCGCATATGGCATGTGGGGATGGAGTCTTGGGGATTCGTTTCTGAAAATTGTGTTGGCGGTAGCTATACCCATTTTAGTTGCAGTGCTTTGGGGTGTTTTTGCCGTTTCCGGTGATCCCAGTCGTTCAGGTAAAACAGTCATCGAAACTCCGGGAATTTTAAGGTTATTGCTGGAGCTTATTATTTTTTCAGTAGCAAGTTGGTTGTTGTTCAAGATGGGTTTTAACTCATACGGGATTATTTTTCTTTCCCTTTTTATACTGCACTACCTATTTTCTTTTGACCGAATAAAATGGCTTTTGTCAAAGAAAGGATGAGCTATAGCGTGTGCTAAAAAAAATCTATCGCACGTCTATAACGCGTGCTAAAAAGTTGTTACTTCACCTCAAAACAAAATATTATTGCCCGGGAAGGGTACAAATTCACCCGGGACAGAATAAAATTTCCCGGGACGGGCCATTAGTCACCCAGGACAGGGCATTAGTCACCCGGGAAGGGGTATTAATCACCCGGGAAGGGTACTATTTCACCCGGGAGAGGTACTATTTCACCCGGGACAGTCTAGCGCGTGTTTGTAACGCGTGCTATAAGTGAGCTATAAGTCACTCACCCAGTATCCTATACAATTCCAGGTTCATGTAATAATGATGCCCTGATATCGTCTTCTTCTCCAAAATACCCAAATCCGTCAATTGATTGAGATAGTTACGGGCGGTGTTTTCTGCATAGATTTTCTCATCCGTCAGGTGACTCACTTTTGTAAGCGGCTGACTGAAAAGCATCTGAACCAGCTTTTCCGGTTTACGAATTTTGGTATTTTCCTTTATCGATTCTTCTATTCCTTCCTTCGCGTCCAACATGTTATTGATCTTATCAAATGTGAGATTCGATGTGACTTCTATGGCTTTCAACATATAAAGAAGATATTCTTTCCACATTGCCCGCTGAGTGACTCCGGCAAGCAGGGAATAATACGAACTTTTATTTTCAATGATATACCGACTCAGAAACAGTATCGGCAGATCCAACAAGCCCTTTTGTGTAAGCAGATTAATATTGAAAATCCGACCTGCTCTTCCATTACCATCACGAAATGGGTGGATGGACTCAAACTGATAATGCGCAATCGCCATTTTGATCAAAGGATCTACCGGAAACTTTACATCATCATTTACATAATCTACTAAATTTTGCAGCTTTTTCTCGATGATTTTCTTACCTCTCGGAGGTGTATAAATTGCTTTGCCGGCATTTGGACCCGAACCACCCTGTCGGATGTAAATTCTCGCATGTTCAGGTCGCAGCCGATCGTTGGTTTGCTTAATGATCTTATACAAATTGATAAAATAGTCGACTGAAAACTGCTCATTTTCTTTCAGATAAAAATGCCCGTTCCACAAGGCTTCCCGATATCTCAAAACTTCCTTGGCCGGACCTTTTAGAGACGGTTCTTCCTTTTCTTCACTATATGCCTGATAAAGTTCGTCGTCTGTCGTGAATATATTTTCAATCTCACTGGACGCCTTCGCTTCCTGTAAACTGATAGTATTGATCAATAGACCAGGATTGGGAATGGCAATTGCCCGACCGTGTAGTCGAGCTAATGCTGCTTTTGAACTGACCAGCTGTTCATATATCTCCAGGTCTTTGTAATACGATTCATCCAACGGTAGATCAGGAAGATCATTCCATGGCTTATTTCGATCCGGGTTAATACTGAATTTCATTTGCATTCATTTAAGGTCCTTATACTAGTAAACATTAAATAATTAATAATTTAATGTTTACTCAAAAGTAGACATTAGAAATCAGAATACCTATCAATTAGACATTAATAACATAGTTTTTTAATGTTTACCGGAAAGTAAACATTAAAATATGCAGTCTTTTTACTTGATAACTACAAATATTTCTATTGAATTATAACCGGATCAAAGAATTGTGAGAAGCTCTGTAAATTATCACTAATGATATTCAGTCAGGATATAATCAATATATTTAAGCTGAAACAAACTAATTCAACTTACAAAAACTGCTTAAAATGAGAAAAATGATTGAAAAAGCCTGTATGAATGTGCTTGCAATATGTCTGCTTTTTGCAAGCACAATTGCGTACACACAAAAAAAACCAAATATTCTGGTGATCTGGGGTGATGATATAGGAACCTGGAATATCAGTCACAACAATAGGGGTATGATGGGTTATCAGACGCCAAATATTGACAGGATAGCAAAAGAGGGTATTGGGTTCACCGATTATTATGCTCAGCAAAGCTGTACAGCAGGAAGAGCGGCATTCATCAGTGGAAGTGTTCCCGTAAGATCCGGAATGACAAAAGTCGGACTTCCAGGCGCTGAACAGGGATGGCAAAAAACAGACGTGACCATGGCTACGGTTATGAAAAGCCTGGGATATGCAACCGGTCAGTTTGGGAAAAACCACCAGGGAGATTTGGATGAACATTTACCTACCATGCATGGGTTTGATGAGTTCCTCGGCAACTTGTATCACCTAAACGCAGAGGAAGAACCTGAAAACTTTGACTATCCTGCAGATATGGTGCTTGCGAATGGAAAGACCTTTAAAGAAACCTATGGACCAAGAGGTGTAGTACACAGCTGGGCAGATGGAAAAGGAGGACAAAGAATTGAGGATACCGGACCACTTACCAAGAAAAGAATGGAAACAATCGATGAAGAAACGGTTGCTGCAGCCAAAGAATTCATCAAAAAACAAAATGAAGCCGGAAAACCCTTCTTTGTATGGTGGAATGGAACCAGAATGCATTTCAGGACTCACGTAAAAGAAGAGAATCGTGGAATCAGTGGTCAGGATGAATATTCTGATGGGATGGTTGAACATGATATGCATGTAGGAGAGCTACTGGATTTATTAGACGAACTTGGGATTGCCGATAACACGGTAGTTATGTATTCGACAGACAATGGCCCTCACTATAACACTTGGCCTGATGCAGGTACCACTCCTTTCAGAAGCGAGAAAAACTCCAACTGGGAAGGTGCATATAGAGTTCCGACCTTTGTGCGATGGCCTGGTCAGTTTCAGGAAAATGTTACGTTAAATGGTATAGTTGCCCATGAGGACTGGCTTCCAACTTTTGCTGCAATTGGAGGAGACGATCAAATAAAAGAAAAACTTCTCAAAGGAGTTAAATTGAATGGCCGTGATTATAAGAATTACATTGACGGATACAACCTGGTAGACTATCTCAAGGGAAAAACTAAAGAGTCTCCCCGAAAAGAATTCTGGTATGTCAATGATGATGGTCAGATAGTAGCAGCCAGATATGATGACTGGAAAGTTGTTTTTCTTGAAAACAGAGGGGAGAAATTTGGAGTATGGGTTGAGCCGTTTGTTGAACTCAGAGTGCCGGCAATCTTTAACCTTAGAAGAGATCCTTTTGAAAAGGCTCAGCATAATTCTAACACTTATTATGACTGGTTGCTGGACCGGGCTTTTGTAATTGTACCTATTCAGCAGTCAGCGGCAAGATTCTTAAAGACCATGCAGGATTATCCGCCGAGTCAGTCCCCAGGATCTTTTAATCTGAGTGCTATTGAGAAAAAATTAAAAGAAGCAGTACCTCATTAATCAATTTAGGAGATTAAATTGAGGCTGTATAAAAAGCTGCTAAAAAGAACGTTATTCAGAGGAATCAAAGAATCTCATTCTGCTTAAAAGCAATTGAGTAGATATCAACAGATTCTTCACTAGCGTTTAGAATGACGCTTTTGATACAGTCTCTTTTTTATTTACTTCTAAAATAGAGAAATGACCGAAACTGAAATACTGACTGACTTCTATAAAAACCTGTACAGACAGGGTCCCGGTAGTGATCAGGACACCTTGAGAGCCCTTCAGCTGATCGATATAGATAAATCAAATAATTATAAAATAACTGATATAGGATGTGGAACAGGTGCTCAAACCTTAGTTTTAGCTGATAATTTGGATTGTGAAATCATTGCTGTTGATCTATTTGGGGAGTTTCTGGATGAACTGAATGATAGAGCCAAAAAAGCAGGAGTTTCGAATAAGATAAGGACCATGGCAAAGTCAATGGATGCTTTGCCATTTGAGCAAGAGGAATTTGATATGATCTGGTCAGAAGGGGCGATTTACAGCATGGGATTTGAAGCTGGGATCAAGTATTGGAATCAGTTTTTGAAAAAAGGCGGCTATCTGGCTGTAAGTGAAATAATCTGGACTACAGAAAGCAGACCCGAAGAGATAGAAGAGTTCTGGACTTCAGAATATCCTGAAATTGATACCGCTGCGGGAAAAATTAAGACATTGGAAAATAATGATTACACGCTGATTGATTACTTCGTGTTGTCAGAGGATAGCTGGATGACAAATTATTATGAGCCTCTTGAAAAACAAATGGATGAGTTTTTGGAAAGGCATAATCATTCAGAAGTTGCCCAGGAAATAGTAGAAGAACATGAAGCTGAAATTGACCTATATGAGAGTTATCATGAGTATTTCAGTTATGGTTTTTTTGTAGTTAAAAAAAACTAGACGGACCCAATGAAACAATATCACATCCTCAATGGTGATGCTTTAAAAGAACAATTTCCTTCTGAAATTGAAGGTGAAGTGATCATAGCTCGCGAATGCCTGGTGGATGGAGATGTGAAAAGCAAGAATCTGGAAGAGCTATGGGAACTTCGGGCCGGATTTATTACTGAATTTTACGGCGACTATAGTAAAGAAGATTATTTTAAGGATACTGTTTCTGAATTCAATAAGATTATAAACATACCTCCCGGATCAATTGTGAACTTATGGTTTGAGGACGACCTCTTTTGTCAGGTAAATTTCTGGTTTGTGAGTTATTTGTTGTCTGTTTACACAAAAGATTGCGATGTTTATCTTGTGAGGCCCAATGTTCATACCCAATATGGATTTGGAGGCTTAAGTCAGGAGGAATTAGCAAATATTTTTCACAACAAAACACAGCTTTTCGAAATTGATGAAATAGCTGATCTATGGAAATACTATAAAGAAAATGAAATAGAAGATTTAGTAGAAACTGCAAGAATATTAGCTGATAAATATCCATTCGTTCAGGAGGCAGTTCAGGCTCATATCGAACGGATACCTACCCAAAACAGTCCAGGGAGACCAGTCGAATCTTTGAAAATAATAATGGAGGAGCTAGATACAGACGGCTTTGGTCCCATTTTTCAGGAATTCAATAAGTGGGAGTTTATTTATGGATATGGAGAATTGCAGGTGAGAAGAATTTACAATAGCATTAAGGATCAGAGAAGCGATCTATTTAACTGATTAACAAAATCATAGTTTCTTGGCAGCCGATAGCTTTTTATGTCATAACACTAACCTTTCTCTTTGTGCCAAGCAATTATCCTGTTACATTTAAACAGATTATTATTTATGAATCCCGTCTTTTCACCAAAATTTAAAAGAAATTTTAAACGAATACTGCCAATACCCATAATATTCGTTTTTTGTGGCTCTATATTTCTATTAGTTGAATCAGCAGCAACACAAAATCAAAACCTTGATCCTGATGTAGTCATAACTCTAAGTGGGCCGGTTCTATTTTTTGCACTTACTGCAATATTTATCGTTGGCTTATTGGTTGGTATATTTGAGCTTGTTTTCCTCGAAAAGAGGTTTACAGATTATAGTTTAGCAAGGAAAGTATTATCCAATCTTCTGATCTATCTGATATTCTTTTTCCTGGTAATCTTCTTACCTATCCGATTGCTGCCAGCCTTGAATTAGATGTTCCAATTTGGAATGAGGCGGTTTGGCAAAAATTCAAAAATTTCCTTTTCAGTATTACATTAGTGAGCACCCTGATGCAATTGTCATTTTCATTGTTGCTGAGCCTGATTTACACTGCAGTCAGTGAAAACATAGGAAATCATGTTCTTATCAATTTTCTGACAGGTAAATATCACAAGCCCATCGAAGAAGAACGGATTTTTATGTTTCTGGATATGAAGCATTCTACCTATATCGCTGAAAAACTAGGTAACACTCAATACTTTGAGTTTTTGAAACTCTATTACCAAACAATGTCCGATCCAATAATTTATTCCAAAGGGGAAGTTTATCAATATATTGGTGATGAAGTAGTGGTGAGCTGGAAAGTTGAAGATTACACAAATAACCTGAATTGTATAGTCTGTTTTTTTGAAATCAGAAAAAGCATCGAGCAACATCAAAAGCTATTTCAGGAAAAGTTTAGAGTCGTTCCTGAATTTAAAGCGGGAATGCATGTGGGTTCTGTCACCATTGGGGAAGTGGGCGCATTAAAAAAAGAGATTACGTATTCCGGAGATGTTTTGAATACTACTTCCAGAGTTCAGGAATTGTGCAAAAAATATCATCATAGCCTTATTATAACAGATGACGTAAAAAATATTCTGGCTTTACAGAATGAATATAATTTAGAAAAACTTGATGAGGTTGACCTTAGAGGAAAAACAGAAATCATCCGGCTTTTCGCAGTTCAAAAAAAATGAGTTGTAAAAAACAGATTCTTAATAAATGAATTTTGCTAGGTTCATTTTTAACTAATACCATCTCGATTTTTTCAATTATCTTGATCAGAGTTACCTTAACATATTCCCAACTAAATGAAAAACTTTCCCAATGCGTTTGTGATCATACTAAGTGTGATCATATTTTCCTGGGTGCTCACCTATATCATTCCCTCGGGAACATTTGACAGGATTTCGGATGAGACAACAGGTGTTACACAGGTTATCAATAATTCATATCATCAGATTGATGCTGAAAAATTATCAATATTTGACCTTTTCCTCGCTATTCCAAGAGGTATTTCAGGTCGGGTTGAAACAATACTTTTAATCCTATTTACAGGAGGATGCTTTTATGTTATCGAGAAAACAGGTGCACTTACTGAAAGTCTTGATAAGCTGGTTCATTTATTAAAAGGCCGTGAAGTTCTTTCCCTTATTCTATTATCTACAGTATTTCTGGTTGGGGGAATGACCATCGGATTACAGGAAGAAATTATAGCAATGACACCTATTCTCCTTGCTTTTGGAAGAAGTCTTGGGTATAACAAGTTTACTATTATCCTCATGAGTTATGGCTCTGCAGTCTTGGGGAGTTCTTTCAGTCCCTCCAATCCATTTGCTGTAATCATTGCACAAAGAGAAGCGCAATTACCACTTATGTCTGGTACTAACTTCAGATTAGTTGTACTGACAATAGCTTTTCTGTTATGGATCATATTTTTAATAAGGTATACCTATAGAAATAAAATAGATAGAGAAATTACTCCTAATCAAAACACTAAGATTTCTACCCGAAGCTTCATCATCGTTTCAATGCTGGCATTAACTTTTACTGTTGTGGTTTATGGCTTACTTGAATTGGAATGGGGGTTCAATGAAATCACAGCTTCTTTTTTTGTATGTGGGATAATGGCCGGATTGATCGGTAGGATGAGTTTTAATAAAACCTGCGAAACCTATATTGATGGATTTAAAGAAATGATCTTTGCTGCCATTCTATTGGGTCTCGCCAACAGTATTTCCTTGATTTTACGAGAAG
>CAYTFO010000086.1:0-2687 GCA_964437135.1 uncultured Roseivirgaceae bacterium
AAAGAATTCAAAGGAATATTGTGGACAAGCTGGCCAGTAGTAACAGAAGTAAGTCACATGCTGGACTTTAGTACTCGGGTCCAAATTAATTTTCTGACCTGGATTGAAAGGGGAGGTTTAAGAATAGTAGATCTTAAATTTGAACAACTCAACAGGTTAATAGAATTAACTCAAAAATTTGATGATGTACCCATGGATTTAGCAGATGCATCTTTGATGGTGATATCTGAATCTGTTGATTGTGATAAAATAGTATCGATAGATTCAGACTTCTATATCTATCGGGATATCCGAAATAAATATCTGCATAATATTTTCAGGTAATGCTGCTAATCTTTTCAGCATGCGTATGGTTACAATCCTGTCTATTCTTTTCAGATGATCATGCTATCTATATATCTGTGCTTGAAATAGAAGAGAAACAAAGCAGAACTGTGCTAAGGGTGAAGGTTTTCACTGAAAACGAAGCTTTGATTGAAGCTTATTTCAAAGATCATATTATTCTCAGGTCCAAATCCGGAGAATTAGAGTATTATTTCATAGAATATAAGACAGTAGGAGATAGCTACTGGTTCACATTTGAGGTTTTGGGAAGTATTGGACTATTGTACAGCATTAAAGCAGACTATTTCATGGAACTGTTCCCCACCCAGCAAAATATAGTAACACTGTTTGACATTTCGGGTGAAAAGAAGTTTTGTAGGTTAACTATTGATAAAAATACATGTGAAATGTTATGACTGCGATTATTTGAAATAATCTTATTTAGAATACCAGTTTTAAACTTATAAGGGGTATTGCATGTTATTATCATAATTCTTATATTTAATTGCATGAATACTTTAAGAATCTTATTTCTAAAAACTTTCTATTTATTGTTGGTGACGTCAGCTGTAGCACAATCACCAAAAGTGAAGGCAGTTGCCAAACAGACTGATCAGGGTGCTAAAACGTATCAGGTAGAAGTAACAGTAGAGAATATTAAAGGGATTAAATATTCTGTTCCAGGAGTTTTGATTAATGAATACGACTAAGAAATTGAAAATTTTTTGACAGAAGACGGCATCGCGAAACTTAACATGAAGCCGGATCCAAATACCAGGTATTATGTCAAAATAGAAGGAATAGAAGGAAAAAATAGAGTCAATTTCTCTTATGATGATAATACAGGTTATTATGGAATTGATTCAGATGATTATCACTGCCTGCCAGATTATGATTACATAATGACGCCTTATGTAGTAGAGGCTAAAAGAATTAGTAATCAAAGACTATTGGGGCGTTTTGGTTATCCAAACTGTTCTATCAAATTCAATAAGACATTTGAGTCAATCCCTTATTCATTGTATTCACTTATTGGAAGAGTCCCTGGTGTTCGGTTTTTACCTGGTCAAAACGGTTTCCCAAAATTAGAAATAAGAGAAAACGAGCCTATTTATTATTTAGATGGTCAAAGGATAAGTGACAAAAAGTTTATTGATGCTTTAAGCCCTTCTGAAATATACGAGGTTCAGGTTTGGCACATGACTTCAAAAGTCGTGTTTGTTATCACCAAAAACGGATGATCTGACTATGCTCAGGTTATTTAGTCTTTAGAAGAAACCAAAATTACTGCATCATTTTAATTAGGGTGGAGGACATTACTTTCACACCTGTTTCAATGCTTTTATCGGGCAATGGGTAGTAGAATGGAGAGTGCAAACCTGGAACATCTCCTGAAGTCGCTTTTGCTTCAGTTATTGTGCCTAACCAAAACATAATAGTGGGTACATTTTCTTCAGTTTGCCCATACCTTGAAAAGTCTTCACCCACAGTTAAAGGGAGAGTTTTTAATACTTTTTCTTCACCAATTGTACTGGAAGCAATTTTTCTAAATGTATTTGTCAACTCGGGATCGTTGTAATTCGATGGAGTGAAAACATCAGGGATGATTACTTCCGGAAGTAGATTTTCCTCCAATCCGGCTGCTATTGCTACCCCTTTAGCAACTTCTTTAATTCTCCTGTGAACCATTTTTCTGGTTTCCTGAGAAAAAGTTCGCACTGTAAGCTGTAAAGTCACTTCATCAGGAATGATATTATGCTTAGTACCTCCGTGAATGGCACCAACTGTGATCACCACATTATCCATCGGACTTACATTTCTAGATACGATTGTTTGTAATTCCATCACAATCATACTGGCTATGACTACCGGGTCAATAGATGTGTGTGGGGTTGCTCCATGGGATCCTTTTCCAAAAACCTTTATATCAATTGATTCTGCATTTGCGAATGTATATCCTTCACTTATACCAACATTACCTGCAACCATATCCGGACTGCAGTGCATTCCAAATCCAAAGTCCGGAACCCCAAATTTTTTATAGAGCCCTTCATCTAACATCATTTTTGAACCCATTCCGATTTCTTCTGCCGGTTGTCCTATCAACATCAATTCCCCACTCCATTTATCTTTCATTTTTGCCATAAATCTAGCTGTCCCCAGCCAGGTGGTCATGTGAACATCATGACCACATGAATGCATTGTTCCTACGTCCCCTCCATTGTAGCTTACTGTTTTACTACTCGCGTATTCCAGCTCTGTTTTTTCGTACATGGGCAGAGCATCCATATCTGTTCTGTATAAAACCCGGGGCCCCTCTCCATTTTTCATTATTCCTACTATACCATAACCTCCAAAGTTTT
>CAYTFO010000086.1:2697-8282 GCA_964437135.1 uncultured Roseivirgaceae bacterium
CCTAACTTTCTTAATTCAACAGCAAGTTTTTTTGATGTTTTTTCCTCCTGAAGGGATATTTCGGGGTTTTTATGTAAATCTTTATAAAAGGAAACAAGGAATTCCATGTCTTCTTTTAAATAATTATCAATTTGATATAATGTATCTCCAAATGACGGAGAGAGTAGTAAAATCCCTAAAATAAAACTCAACATATCCTGCTTAAATTTTCAAATGAAAGAAAATGATCAATAACCTGACCCAAAATATTCAGCGAAGAGAAGAAATCCAAGAATTAATAAAAAGAACCACGGAACAATTCCTAACGTAAGTGCCCAATCCTTATACTTTTTTTCGATAAGAAGTAGAATTGAAATAATAATCATTAGATAGGAAAACATGTTATCGAAGAAATAAAGATTACCTTTTATTTCATAGCGTATGTCCTGATAGTACATATAAACAGGGAAGTCAAAAATGTACGAATAGAAAATCCTGACATTGGGTTCGGATTCATTAAAAATGTCCATGAATGACTTATCAGTAGCTATGGTTTTACCCGCATCTACAAAATAAGCATCACCATAATGATTGGTTTTAACCTTTTCTATGGATATATCCCTATGTCGATTGTGAATAAAATAATCCAAAGAAAAAACGAATGATATGATAATAAAAAAGATACTGGCATATCTCTGAAACTGATAGAAATTAACCCTAAACCTCAGTACTTTCTCGTAATATTCCCGATCTTCTTTCGCTTTTCTCTGTTTATATTCTCTTCTCTTCTTTTCTGCTGCAGATACTTCCTGTTCTTGTTGAACCTGCTCAAACGAAACATGCATTTCTAATGACAAATCATATAGATTTCTTTGATAGGGATCAATCAAGACATCATAAGCTTCCCTCACAAGTAATATCATCTGCTGAGCCTCAGAACTTGAATTTATGTCCGGATGATAGATTTTTGCCAGGCTACGATAAGCTTTTTTTATATCCTGAGTGGATGCATCCTGGTTGATTCCTAGTATCGTGTAATAGTTTTGACTCACAGCAAGTCAAATATACGCTTGATTTTTAATCACAACAATTGTATAATGAGGAACAAGAATTAATGCATGATAGTAAAGAATCAAAATTATTATAGATAGCTACTAGCAATTATAAAAAAACAGGTGTGTTGTCTACAACACACCTGAAAAAATGAAACTAACAGACCTTTACTTATTATTCAATATATCGATCCGAAAAATCAGTTCTTGAATAATCCCAGACCTTTATATTATCCACTGCATATCTATCTAAAGCGTAGTTAGCGTCCCATGGAGTTGCTACTCTAAATTCACCCAATGTGTTATTATCGCCCCAGTCATTGGATTCGGAATCTGATACCTGTAATACTCCATTCATATATATCTGCATATAATCGCCTGTATCATTTATACCTTCGCGATTCCATACACAAGCTAAATGAATTGGCTCATTAAGTTCAGGACTAAAGTTTTCTAAAAAAAGTGCACGGTTTGTACCATTAAACTTAAGTGAAAAGTAAAGCATGCTGTTGTCATTATGCCATGAAAAAACCAATACATTGTCGGGACCATCAGGTGGTCTCCAGTGGCCTACATTTACGAAACCATAAACTCCATATTGGAAAGCAACAGGCACTTCGAAAAATTCAACCCAAAGCTCAATGCAGCCACTATCAGGATCTGCTATAGTTGTAGGAAAATCAATTCCACTTCCGGCATTACCATCATTCGGAGTAATACCTTTATTGAATTTCACATCATTTGAAAAATTCACTGTACCTACTATTTCACCATTTGGACCTACCTCACTGTTTTCAACTTCACTTACAGAACCTAATTTGTTCCATAAAACCGGTTGTGGAGCAGTACTTTTATTTTCCAATGCTTCAATTCGGGCGAGAAGCGCATCAACATAACTCTTTGGTACTGCATCTGTGTTTTCAACAGGATCTGGAATTCCAGTTATTGTTTTTCCACCAGTATTATTGTTTTCTGTAAGAAGAGACGCCAGCGATATGTTAGCAGTATCTTTCAAATCAGATAGGTCAACCGTGTTACCATTAGAAATAGTTAGTTCGTAATCCTCGTATATCAGTGATTGAAGTTCATTTAATGTATCTTCATTATAGTTGAAAGAAGATAAGTCAACACCATTAGCTCCGGAAATGAAAAGACTGTCATTTTGGAAGTCTAATGTTTGAATTTCGTTTTCTGGATCTGCATCCTCATCTCCAGGAGACCTGGCTGCATACAATGCATAAGGAACGGAGAGAAGTTCAACTGTACCCATTTCAGTATATGATGTACCTCCAGAGGGATCAATAGAAACGGTCATCTGAACGCTCTGTAAAGACCAATCAATGTCATCAAAGTTTCCACTGTTTACCGAACCACGACCCACATGAACGGCAAATAGCCCAATATCATTTGTGGTGACCAGATGATTTTCTGAATATAATACAGTTCCGGTATTACCAGATTTTAGCTCAATCAATATAGCAATTTCAGTACTGCTCAATGCTGTTCCGTCGGAATTTCTGGCGACTCCCTGATAGTTAAAACTTTTTGGAGATTGAGCATAAGAGTAAAAAATGAAAATTGAAAATAAGAATGTATAAAAGTGTTTCATAGCCTAGTTTTTTAACAGTTTCATTGTACTTGTGGAATGGCCATCTTCTGATGCGATTTTAACAATATACACACCAGGATAAAGTCCCGAAATGTCGATTTCGGTAACCTGAGATAAGGTTTTGTAGATCAATAATTCTCCTTTGAGATTCAGAATCATTACTTCACCATCGATGATTTTGCCAGATTTGATAATAAGTCTGTCAGATGCAGGGTTAGGGTAAATTAAGGTTTCATCAAAAATTCCGGGTACACCAAGCGTTTTCTGTGCACCTAGTTCGACATAAGTATTCAGAACCTCCATAGATTCGGATACCAATGAACCTGCTGCAAAATCACCAATTGATGAGGACACCCAAAGGGTTTCGGTTGAGAAATCTCCTGAATAGTTGTTGATACTGTAGAAGATTTGTGCCTGCGTACTATATCTAAAAATCAGACATAGCAAGCAGTAAAAAACTAACTTTCTCATATGTCCTGATTTACTTCATGCAAATTAGTTGCAACTATAGACTTAAACAATGATAACAATCATTTCAGGGCTATTTTTTCAAAGTTTTTGAACATCTAAACGGTAATAAATAGATGATTGATCATATAGGTAGAAATGGTAGATCACAGGATATGCAACAAGCTTATCTAATCATACTTTCGCAAACATATTATTGTCCATGCGTATTCTGGAATCTACACCAACTGCAGCAGCCCGGGTAATACTGCTTACCCCATGTTTGGTTTTAATAGCATCAAGTGCCTGATAGAGTCGGATGCTTTCTTCGGTATCTTCGAAAAGATTGATCTGATAATTACCATGTACCAGTCCGCTGAGTCGCACACCTACAAGTCTCAGCAGCATGCGTCTCGAATAGAGTTTTTCGAAAAGGTCCATTACTTCATGGATGATCACCTGATCTGCGGAAGTGTAGGGGATATGCCGTTGCTTGCTTTCGGTATCAAAGTTTGCATAGCGTATTTTCACACTCACACATGAAGTAAGTTTTTGTTCTTTCCGCAGCTTATGACACAGTTTTTCAACCATGGTCAGCAATATCACCTTCATTTTCTTCACGTCTATGGAATCCTGGTCAAAAGTACATTCAGTGGAGATTGATTTTCGTTCACTATATGGCTGGACCGGTGTGTGATCGACTGCATTGGCTTTATTCCAGAGCACACGTCCATTTTTACCAAAAGCCTTTTCCAGCATTTTGACGGGCATTTCGCGTAAGGTTCTAACGTGTCGGATACCCATTTCAATCAGAAACTGAGTCGTTCTTTCACCTACCATTGGGATTTTCTGTACATGTAAAGGGGCGAGGAAGTCTCGTTCGGTTCCCAGTTCTATATATTTTTCACCATTGGGTTTGTATTCACCGGTTGCCACTTTTGAGACCAGTTTATTTATGGATAGACCCATTGAAATCGGAAGTCCGGTTTCTTTTATCACCTTTTGCCGTAGTTGTTGCGACCATTTGAATGTTCCGAAAAACCGATCCATACCTGAAGCATCAATGTAAAATTCATCTATCGATGCTTTTTCAAAAAGCGGAGCATCTTCCCGGATAATGTCTGTAACCATTCGGGAATAATAACTGTATGCTTCCATGTCCCCTGAGATGATTTTGGCATCCGGACATAGCTGAAGTGCCATACGGGTAGGCATGGCAGAGTGAACCCCAAATCTTCTGGCTTCATAACTGCATGAGGAAACAACACCTCTTCCTCCGCTGCCCCCGATAATTAGAGGAATACCTTTGAGACGGCTGTCTCGCAGGCATTCCACTGAAACAAAGAAAGCGTCAAGATCCATGTGTACTATTGATCGCTTTCCCGGGTGGTTGTCATTTTTCCAATATTGTAACATATGTGGTGGTTTATATATTGATCCTGAATATTGGCCCATCCGCTGCCTACATCCATTGCGGAAGGAGGCAAAAGATTGAAAATTGAAGATGTAAAGTTGAGAGTGAAAACAATCAGTCATGAACTGACCTGATCCATGTCATCAACTCCGGCCTGCCCGGTAAAATTTACTGAAGGGCTGAACCATCAACCATACCGTACCTTCAAAACTCCAACGCCACACTATTTCTAACCAGCCGGATATGATCATGCAATTCAATGGCCAGTTCTTCGATCAACCTTTCAACTTCAGGGTCATTTCCATAGGCAAGATCCCTGCCGAGTACAGTATAATATCGACATGATTCCAACTGACTTTGAGCATTTAAGAACATCTGCATCTTTCTTCCTCCGCTGGGAGTGCTAAAACCTTCTGCAATATTGGAAGCAATAGATGTTGCCGTATCCCTGAAACGCCTCGTGAGACCGTTTTCCTCTTCCCTGGGAAACCTTCTCGTATATCGGTAAACCCCAAGTGCCAGCTCATGTGCTTTTTGCCATATCAAAAGATCCCGAAATGATCTTTTTTCGGCAGTTTTTAAATTGTTATTCTGCATTTATATATGATTTAAACTAAAATATTTAGCAAATAGTTGTTTTTATAAGATGTTTTGCTAACTTTATGATCAAAATTACTAAAAATAATAGTAAAAAATGCAAAGTTTAGCTAAAAATTTTAGAGTAGATCAGTTGATGGAAATGCCGGCAGATATTTCTTTTCAGGATCAGTATAAATTACGTTTAAGTACTAAGAAATTAAGTTCGGGAAAATGCCAGGTTAAGTTTTATGCATCTGTGCACAACTCCAGGGATTTATATGGGTATGTCTTAGTAGAATCCGATCAAACATTGAGAGATGTAGTTGTGCGGATCAAAGAAAAATTGGTCACTATACAACAAACACGTGATTTTCATCATATACATTTGTATTCTATAGGCAAAACCAGTCAAAAAGATGATATGAATTTTATAATATTTGATTCGTAGTTTAATAGATAATAGATAATAGATAATAGATAATAGATAATAGATAATAGATAATAG
>CAYTFO010000086.1:8382-14878 GCA_964437135.1 uncultured Roseivirgaceae bacterium
TAATAGATAATAGATAATAGATAATAGATAATAGATAATAGATAATAGATAATAGATAATAGTGATATTACCTGAAAACAATTTATCATTTTAAACCACTTGTCCGACTTTAGGCTAATAAATTAAGAACCATGAACCATGAACTATTAACCATCCACCATGAACATCATCAAAAACATAAAATATTTACGTAAAAGAGCTGGAATGACACAGGAACAATTTGCCGGAGCGATCGGTATCAAACGTTCGTCTGTAGGTGCTTATGAAGAGGGCAGGGCAGAGCCTCAGTTGCAAACCGTACTAAAAATTGCTGAAGTTTTCAATGTTTCTGTAGATCAAGTATTAAGTAGTGATCTGACCAAAGGAATTTCCAATAAAAAAAATGAGCCATCTGTTAAAATACTTTCCATCACTGTAGATCAGGAGGATAATGAAAACATTGAGTTGGTTCCTCAAAAAGCAGCTGCTGGTTATCTGAATGGTTTTTCGGACCCAGAATATATTTCGGAGTTGCCAAAATTTAAATTACCGGTTTTACCAGGAAATGCAACGTATAGAGCCTTTGAAATATCAGGGGATTCAATGCTTCCTCTGCAATCAGGTACTATTGTGATCGGAAAATATGTTGAATCTATAAAGGATGTCAAAAACGGAAAAACCTACGTTCTCATCACACAAAAAGAAGGAGTAGTTTATAAGCGTGTTTTCAACTACCTGGATGAAAATGGTAAGCTTTTTCTTGTATCAGATAATAAATTGTATTCAGCCTATGAAATTGACCCTATTGATGTTGAAGAAATATGGGAAGCTACCGCCTACATCAGTATTCAGTTTCCCGATCCTGATACCACAAACGAGATGACATTAGAAAAACTGACCAATCTTGTTCTAAACCTGCAACACGATGTTAATTCAATAAAAAATTCTCTGCCGGGAAACGATTCTTAAGTTTTTTGTGTCTTTACTTAAGCTTTGTAATGCATTTTTGCGTTACAGTTTTGTAAACATTGCTCGCTTGTGAAACAATTTTTGTTTCTTTTTTTTATTTGTACAGCTTATGTGACTTTATCTCAGAATGTTACAACCGTAACAGGTAAAGTAATAGAAGCTGAAACCGGTATACCTGTTCCTTTCGCAAACGTAGTTTTTACAGGAACTACAGATGGTGCAATCACTGATTTTGATGGAAATTATAACGCTATTACTTATCAACCTGTAGATTCTATCGAAGTAAGATATATCGGATTCTTAAAGTCAGTAAAAGCTGTTGAACAAGGCACAACTCAGAAGATCAATTTTCAAATATATGAAGATGTCCAAACGCTAAATGAAGTTGTAATATATGCTGGTGAAAACCCTGCCTGGCCGATAATGAGAAATATTATTGATAATAAAAAGGCAAATGATAAAAGATCTTTAGAAGCATATCAATTTGAGGCCTACACGAAAATTGAAATTGATGTTGATAATATATCTGAAAGAGTGCAGAACAGAAAGGCTATAAGAAAAATTTCAAGTGTTTTGGATAGTATCCAACAAATTGCCGGAGAAGATGGTCTTCCGATTCTTCCTGTTTTTATATCGGAAGCGATTTCAAATTTTTATTATCAGAATAATCCAGTCATGAAGCATGAAGAGATTATTAAAACCAAAGTAAGTGGGGTTGGCGTTACAGATGGAACTCTCACCTCGCAAATAATTGGATCTACTCTTCAGGAATATAACTTTTATCAAAACTGGTTGAATATCGTGAGCAAGGAGTTTGTTTCTCCTATATCTGATGGCTGGAAGACATTTTACGATTATGATCTTGTAGATAGCTTAATGCTGGAAGATGAATATTGTTATCGTCTGGATTTTTATCCAAAAAGGGAAGAGGATCTTGCTTTTCAGGGTACGATGTGGATAGCTAAAAAAGACTATGGAGTCAAAAGAATCGATGCAACAGTTAATCGTTCAGCTAATTTGAATTTCATCGAAAAGATTAAAATACAACAGGATCTGAAAAGAACTGAAGCAGGGCCCTGGATTCCTGAAAAATCTAGAGTTATTGTAGATGTTTCCCAGGTTACAGAGTTTTCTGCCGGTTTCCTTGCAAAATTTTACACCAGTGCGAAACATATAGAAGTTAACAAAAAGCAGGACCCTAAACTTTTTGTGAACCCTGTCAGTATGAGGGAAGATGTTCGGGTATATGATGACAACTATTGGCAGAATAAAAGACACGATCAGCTATCTCAGACGGAGATCAATGTATTCAACATGATTGACACCATGAAGCAGATCCCATTTGTAAAATACACTACTGAGTTGGTGAAATTTGCAACGACAGGATATATAAAAACAGGTCCTGTAGATTTGGGGCCCTACACCGTTTTTTATGGAAATACTGACATTGAAGGTCAACGCTTCGGATTTGGATCCAGAACAAATATTTATTTCAGCAATAAAGTTACCCTCGGAGGTTATGTTGCGTATGGAACACGTGATGAAAGGTTTAAGTATCGGGCTTATGCAGATTTTATACTCAATCGCGAAAAATGGTCAAACCTAACATTTGATCATCAAAAAGAAATTGATCAGGTCTGGTTGCTAAATGATAATATTGACCAAAGCAGTATTTTCTACACGTTCAGCAGATTTGGGAATATGACTGACCCCTTCTTGTATGAAAAGAATAGAATTTCATTATTTAAGCAGGTATCAAGAGGATTGAGCTATAGATTAGAGCTTAAAAATCAAAGATATGAACCTCAATTTGATTTTTCATTTACTCCTGATCGTAATAATCCCAGTGAGACTTATACTAATATGAATGTTTCTGAAGTAACACTTGAAACGAGATTTGCCAGAGACGAAATATTTGTAATAAATGATAATCAAAGAGTTAGCCTGGGAACAGTAAAATGGCCAGCTATTACATTTTCTTATTCATATGGTATTCCGGATTTTTTAGGAAGCAATCTTGAATACCATCGACTCAAATTGAAAATAGAAAAGAAACAAAAACTTGGCCCAATAGGTGTAGGATATTTTAACCTGAATGGAGGTTATATTTTCGGTAAAGTTCCGTACCCATTACTATTCAATACAATTGGAAATGAAACATTTTTGTATGTGAATTTTGCTTACAACATGATGAATTTCTTTGAATTCTCCAGTGATAAATATTTAGCATTTAATTATCGTCATTCCTTTGAAGGTTTTGTTTTAAACAGGATTCCATTAATAAGAAAACTTAAGCTTAGGTTGGTTGGAATCTTAAACATCGTTTATGGTTCTATGGGAGATGCTAATTTAAATCTCGTGAATTATCCCACCAATGATAATGGAGATGCAGTGTATTCATTTTTCACGCTAGAGAATAAACCATATATTGAGGTGGGTTATGGGGTGGAAAATATCTTTAAATTTTTTAGAGTTAATTTTTTTCATCGTCTTAATTATCTTGATCACCCGGATGTTAATAAATTTGGGATTAAAATAAACTTCCAATTCATATTGTGAAATTACTACCAGTCTTTTTTTTGATTTTGTTTGCCTGTGGAACCAAATACAATCACTCAATTGAAATTCCAAAAGCGAGCTCGACTTATTATGAAAACTCCGTAAGAGTATTAGAGAAGCAGCTTGAAGATCAGTCAAATAATATTGACTTAATTGAGTTGCAGCTAGAATATTCGAGTTTTTTAGGTTGGCCGGAATATAGTAAAGATTATATAGAAAGAGCAATTTCACATATCAATGTCAGTCCTCAAATTAGAATTTTCGTTCTTGATTATTATCAGAACCTCAAACAGCCGGAGGAACAACTTAAATATATTGAATCACTGGAAAAGTTAGGGTCTATTAATGATGAGGAGTTTCAATTAAAAATTAATGCCCTAATTGCAATTGGTAATGTTGAACAATCCATTCTCCTATTGAGAAAGAAATTGGCAAATAATCCTACTGCTGACAATCAATTGAAACTAGCAAGATTATTTAATAAAATTGATAATACTCCGTTAGCTATGCTACATTTTTACAAAGCTTATGAAGGAGGGGTTAGGGATACTGTGCTGTTGTCTGAATACGTTCCTTTGCTGGTAAAATACAAGTACTATGATCTTTCAAATGAAATTTTGAACAACTTAAATCAATACTCTGGCAGCAAAAATTATCAGAAATTATCAGCTCAGGTGATTTATCAATTGGGTGATCGTGATTCTGCAGAAAGAATACTTAAGAATATACCCGATATTGATTCTTATTACCTACTTACTGACTGGTACAGGACTTCGAATCGATACGATTCTGCGATTACTTATTTCAATAAGATTTTGAATAGTGATTCTTCTGAAGTTGATGCTTTGGTGGGCATAGCGGATATAGAGCAAAACAGATACTTTTTAAATAATGCTTACAAATACTATTCACTGGCTATAAAAATAGACTCAACAGACAATTACATCAGAGAACAATTAGATATTGTAGAACGAAAAATTGCATATTTGCGGAGAATTAGAGAGCAAAGCAATGAAACCCCGGTCTTAAATATAGAAAGTAAGGGAATCAATTAAGAAATATGGCTGACAAAATCATAATTACATTACCAGACGGTACAAAGAAAGAATATTATAAAGGTGTTACGTCTCTTGATGTTGCCAAAGACATTAGTGAAGGATTAGCCAGAAATGTGCTGGCTGCAAAAGTTAATGGTGAAGTAAGAGATTCGTTCAGAGAAATCACAGAAGATTCAGATTTACAACTTCTTACCTGGAATGACGATCAGGGAAAGTCAACCATGTGGCACTCGTCTGCTCATTTGATGGCAGAAGCGTTAGAAGAACTTTACCCCGGGATAAAGTTTGGTATTGGCCCACCAATTGAAAATGGGTTTTATTATGATGTTGATTTTGGTGATCAGCATTTTGATGCAGAACATCTTGAAAAGCTAGAAGCAAAAATGCTTGAGCTTGCCCGACAGAAAAATGAATATGTAAGAAAGGAAATAAGTAAAAAGGACGCATACGAATTCTACAAAGAGAAGGGAGATGAGTACAAGCTTGAGCTTATTGAAGATCTGGAGGACGGCAGTATTACTTTTTATACGCAGGGTAATTTTACTGATCTTTGTAGAGGGCCTCACATCCCTAATACAGGATTCATCAAAGCAGCTAAAATATTAAATGTCGCCGGTGCATACTGGAGAGGAGATGAAAACAGACAACAACTTACCAGGCTTTATGGAATTACATTCCCAAAGCAAAAAGAGCTTAAGGAGTTTCTAGAGCAATTAGAAGAAGCAAAAAAGAGAGATCACCGTAAATTAGGTCAGGAATTAGAACTTTTCACTTTTTCTCAAAAAGTAGGTAAGGGACTGCCACTTTGGTTACCAAAGGGTGCTGTGCTGAGAGAAAGACTTGAAAACTTCATGCGAAAAGCCCAGGTACGTGCCGGATATGAACAGGTTGTTTCTCCACATATAGGAGGAAAAGAACTGTATGTTACTTCAGGTCATTATGAAAAGTATGGCAAAGATTCATTTCAGCCTATTCATACTCCTGAAGAGGATGAGGAGTTTTTACTTAAGCCAATGAACTGTCCTCATCATTGTGAAATTTATAAATCAAGACCCAGGTCATATAAAGACCTTCCCATAAGATTTGCTGAATTTGGTACTGTTTACAGATACGAACAAAGTGGTGAATTACACGGACTAACTCGGGTTCGAGGCTTTACTCAGGATGATGCTCATATATTTTGCAGACCCGATCAGGTAAAACAGGAATTTGCAAAGGTCATTGATTTAGTTCTCTATGTCTTTAAGACTCTTGGATTTGAGGATTACACAGCGCAGATTTCTTTGCGTGATCCACAAAATCCTGATAAATACATAGGTACAGATGAGAATTGGGAGATTGCTGAAAATGCGATAAAGGAAGTTGCTGAGGAAAAAGGAATGAAAACCATCATTGAAGAAGGTGAAGCTGCATTTTATGGACCTAAACTTGATTTCATGGTTCGGGATGCACTGGGTAGAAAATGGCAGTTAGGAACCATTCAGGTGGATTATACTTTACCAGATCGATTTGAATTAGAATATACCGGTTCTGATAATCAAAAGCATAGGCCAGTAATGATCCATAGAGCACCATTTGGTTCTATGGAGAGGTTTGTGGCAATACTTATTGAAAACACTGCAGGTAATTTCCCTTTGTGGCTTGCTCCTGATCAAATAGCAATACTTCCTATTTCTGAAAAATATCATGATTATGCTAAAAGCCTCTTTGTAGAGTTACAGGAGAAAGATATTAGAGGATTTGTAGATGAAAGAGATGAAAAGATAGGGAAAAAGATAAGGGACGCAGAAGTAAAGAAGATTCCTTACATGCTAATAGTAGGAGAAAAAGAATCAGAAGAAGGTACAGTTTCAGTTAGAGAACACGGTAAAGGTGACATTGGTACAATGAGTCTTGTAGAATTTGAAGATTTTTCCCAACTAGATCAATAC
>CAYTFO010000087.1:0-14746 GCA_964437135.1 uncultured Roseivirgaceae bacterium
CGGGCATTTCCAATAACCAGGTAAATTGTGGGATTACAGCTCTATTTGGTGATTTTTCAATTGCAATTTTGGGTTCATTTTTTAGTGAACAGAGAGCTATTAATGTGAATTCAGTAAAAGATGATGGAGATTCTTTTATGTTTAACAATTCAGAGTATCAAACGATAGATGGCTATCAATTGATCAACTTAAATGCATCTTACAAGTTAAATAATTATATAAAAGTTATTGGAGGTATTGATAATCTCCTTAATCAAAAGTACAGGAATGTAAATATTGGTGCCAGACCTGAGACTGCTACGAGTGCAGGTTCTGCTGAAGTAGAATTTTTTAATGGAGCACCTCAATACCCTTTAAGATTTTTTCTGGGTATGAATATTAGTTTCTAGCATTAACAAGATGTTATGTAAATTATTTTAATCACTATTCTATTTTTTTTGTTAACAATATATATCGCAAAAAAGTATATTGTGATGTGATTAAAAGAGATACAATCATATTTTTCATTCTGGCTTTTTTAGCATTTAGATCAAATAGTCAAGATGTGATGACAAGAGAAGCCTTAATCACCTCATACACCTATAATTTCTCAAAAAATATTATTTGGCCTGAGAGTTCATATACGGATGATTTTTTCAGAATTTCAATTTTTGGAGCTACCACAGAACTTAGAAATAATTTTAATATTCTTTCAACTAATAGAAAAGTTGAAAATAAAGAGATATTAGTTGATTATACAGGGAAATATTTTTCACCCCGAATAGCTCAGGTAGTTCTTTTATATGAAAATTCTGAAGTGAGTTATGATAGTATTCAGAAGTACACCGCAGGCTATCCGGTACTCATAATCACAGACAATATGGAAACCTCATCAGAATTGATGATCAACTTTAGAAATGGGAGCAATAATAAGGTTCTTTATGAGATAAACTATAAGGCTATTTTAAACAGAGGAATGGATGTTTCACCTGACATGATTTTAATTGGGGGAGACCAGCAGGGTGTAGCTGAAATAATTCAAAAGAATCAACAGGAAATAGAAGAAAAGAATTCAAGTATTACTAAACTGGAGAGAGAATTATCCAATAAATCTTATGAATTGGAGCGTCTTGAAAAAACAATAAAAAATCAGTTAGAATTAGTCAATACCCAGAAAAAGGTTATTTCAGAACAAGAACTTACTCTTAAAAAACAAAAAACAGAATCTGTTAAATTAATTGATGACATAAACAAACAGAGAAACGAACTGGAACTTCGAATTAACGACCTTTCTGAGAAGGAGAAAGAACTATCCCTACTTCAGGAAAATATCAATAATGTGAATGAACAATTGAGTTTTCAAAGAGTACGTGTCGATAGCGTGAATTCTGTAATATTTCAAAAAACAAATGAGGTAGGGGAGCTAAGTGATCAGTTAATAAAACAACGACAAGTTGTTGTTTTATTAGCCATTGCCTCTTTTTTAGCATTATCATTAATAATTGTAATTACTTATTTTTATACAAGAATTTCAAAAGCAAAGGCCGAATTGGAACGTCAAAAGACGAACTTAATTCATTCAGAGAAAATGGCCTCCATAGGTACATTAGCTGCAGGAGTTGCACACGAGTTGAATAATCCTTTAAATGTGATTTCGGGAACTATTCAGATTTTAACGAAAACTTTTAAGGAAGTATTTGAAAATGAAGATTCAATTGAAGCTCAGGAAAAAGAAGATATCGAAATATTATTAAAGGAATCTAAAAAGAGCATTAAGAAATCCCTTCAAATAATTTCGGGATTGAATATGTCAGTGTCAAGAAGTAGTGCCCCATTGGAAATCAAACTGACAGATTTGCTTGAGAATGTTATAAATCTACAGGATCCAAAAATATTTGAAGAAATTGAAATTAAGAATATTGTTCAACCTGAAAAAATAAGGTGCTTTCCTGATAAAATTCATTATGTTATAAATACTATCCTGGATAATGCAATTAAGGCGGTAAATGAAATTGACGGAAACAAAAAAATTGAAATAAGTTCAGACAGGACTTCAAAATATACCTTACTGAAAATTCAAAACAACGGACCTTTAATTCCGGACAATATCGTTGACCATATTTTTGATCCTTTTTTTACCACCAGAGAACCAGGAGAAGGTAATGGGTTAGGTCTTTACAATTCATACAACATTATGAAAGAGCATGATGGTGACCTTCAGGTAATCAACTCTGAACCTGTGATATTTATATTAAAAATCCCATTGAATTTGGTTTAAAGAAAGAATTGTTTTTCTTTCTACTGGCTATACTAATTTTTTTCTATACGTTTCTTAGCTTTATCAGAAATAGCAAAGCTCCGGGTCATATTTTTGATATCATCAACTTTTTTAAAACGCAGTGCACTCCAATCTTCATCAATAGCAACCTGTCTTACCGGTTCAAGCTCATAAGGACTTAAAGCCTGCCATCCCTCATCGCGGCTAATGTCCGTATTATATTTCTTTGATGACTTTTTTGGAGGTTACAAAAATTAAAATGAACTCAATGATTTCTGTCTCTTTTTCATAAACAGTTATTTCTTTAGAGATTTCATCTCTTTCAGTTGAAAAACTTTCAGGATCATTTAGGATGTTAATCTGCTTATGGTTTTTCAGATTTAGTTTTTTGAAAAGGGGTGTCATTCTCAGATTGGTTAGTCTAAAATAAAAAAGGAGGTTGAATTCAACCTCCTTTAAAATTAAATTAAAAAATTCTGATCATTAAACTCGTTCAGGGGCTAATTCCCAAACTTCAGGTGATCTCCACAAGCTAGAGAGAAGTAATTCTCTCATGAATAAAAATTCCTTAGGAAGCTTGTCATACATTTTTTCGAAAAGTTCTTCATGAGTCAGTACTTCCTGTTTCCAGGCTTCTCTGTTGATATTCATGATGCTATCGAATTGTTCTTTGGTAAAATCAAGTCCTTCCCAGTTTAAGTCTTCATATCTAGGCATATATCCGATAGGACTTTCAACTGCACCTGCTCTACCTCTTACTCTTCTTATTACCCAATCCAATACTCTCATATTTTCACCAAATCCAGGCCAGATAAAGTTTCCGTTCTCATCTTTTCGGAACCAGTTAACTACAAATATTCTTGGAGGATTTTTCAATGATCTACCAAATTGTAACCAATGATTGAAGTAGTCTGCCATATTGTAGCCACAGAATGGAAGCATTGCAAATGGATCTCTTCTTACTTTTCCAACCTGACCAAAAGCTGCAGCTGTCATTTCAGAACCTATTGTTGAGGCAGCATATACACCAAAGTTCCAGTTAGCAGCCTGATAAACCAATGGTACTGTTGTACTTCTTCTTCCTCCCACTATGAAAGCTGATATTGGAACTCCTTCCGGATTTTCCCAGTTTTCATCGATACTTGGACACTGCTTTGCAGGAGCTGTAAATCTTGCATTTGGGTGAGCAGCAGGCGTACCGGCAGTAGGATCAAATTTATTTCCTCTCCAGTCTGTTAAGTTTTCAGGTACTTCTTTTGTCATTCCTTCCCACCATACATCGCCATCTTCTGTTATAGCTACGTTTGTGAATATTGTATCTTTTGCAATGGATTTTATAGCATTTGGGTTTGTTTTTTCATTGGTTCCAGGAGCAACACCAAAATATCCGGCTTCAGGATTGATTGCATACAATCGACCATCTTCACCAGGTTTTATCCATGCAATATCATCACCTACAGTTGTGATTTCCCATTCATTCATGGTTTCAGGAGGAATCATCATTGCAAAGTTGGTTTTTCCACATGCACTTGGGAATGCAGCTGCTACATAAGTTTTTTCACCTTCTGGGTTTTTTGCACCTAAAATAAGCATATGTTCTGCCAGCCAGCCTTCTTCTCTTGCCATGGAAGAAGCAATTCTTAGAGCAAAGCATTTTTTGCCTAATAATGCATTTCCACCGTATCCTGAACCGTAAGATTCGATTGATCTTTCTTCAGGATAATGTACGATATATTTAGTTTCAGGATTGCATGGCCATTTAGCATCTTCCTGTCCTTCTTCCAATGGAGCACCTGCAGAATGAAGACATTTGATAAATTCACCGTCTTCTCCCAGAACGTCAATTACTTTTCTTCCCATTCTGGTCATTATTTTCATATTGACCACTACATATTCAGAATCAGTAATTTCGATACCTATGTGTGCTTTATCTGATCCAACAGGACCCATACTAAATGGAATAACATACATGGTTCGACCTTTCATACTTCCATCAAAAAGAGGAGTAAGAGTAGCTTTCATTTCTTTTGGATCCATCCAATTGTTGGTAGGTCCGGCATCTTCTTTTCTTCTGCTACAGATAAATGTTTTATCTTCAACTCTGGCTACATCACTTGGATCTGAAAAACACGCAAAACTATTTGGTCTTTTTTCAGGGTTTAGTTTAATAAAGGTTCCTTTTTGAACAAGTAAGTCACATAGTGCATTGTATTCTTCCTGTGAACCGTCGCACCAATAAACCTGATCAGGTTTACATAGATTTGCTACTTCAGAAACCCAATTTTTTAACTCTTTATGGTTGATTTTTTCAGAGTAGCCTTGTTTAGTTTTCATTAATAATTCTTCCATCTTGTGTGGATTTAAGTGGGAAATGATTTCGATGGTGAAAATACTTCCTGACTGTAGATATTTTATTGATGGAAATCATTGCAACTGACCTAATTTATCAGTCGAATTAGTGTATTTATTGAAAGAATATTCATGTTTTTGGCATCTGAATCACGCCTTTTGTAAATTTTATTGAATTTCCTGAAATTGAAATCACTGTTTTTTAAATGATAAAACGATTGCATGGAGTGTTATATAAATTCTTTATTTCCTATGATTTTTGTCAACGCATGAAAATAAAAAAAACCGGTATTTCTACCGGCTTACTAACCACTTATGAACCGCAAAAATATTTTTAACTTCTATCTCTTGCATTATGCTTTTTCCGAGCAATATTTCTGGATGCATGATACTGTTTGCTGTCAATAACAGCCTTTTCTGCTATTGTCACTTTGCCATCAGCTTTTGCTCTTCTTTTTGTTCTTTGAATATCTCTTTGTTGCCTCACTAACTGTTTTGTTTCACTTCTGGTCAATTCTCCACTCATTATTCCCTCAGAAATCCTCTTAGATTGATTAATCTGTCTATCTGTAGCTTTTGGAGTTGCAGTTTGAGCAGTTGAATCATACCCAAGTGCAAAAAATAATCCGGCGAGAATTAGAGATTTAATTATTATCTTTTTCATTAGTTTCTGATTTGTTTGCTCCTTTGACAGTCAACAAATGGAAAGGTTTAATCAAGGTTAGAAAAATTGAATAAGAAAAAGTCTAAATATCATAAGATAACCTACACATCTCCTGAAGATCCAATACTCAAAAGGGTAATGATCAACCTGGTTGAGGTATTATCCGGCAGAAGAAAAATTCAGAAATTGTATGAAGAAATTCAGGATATGGATTTCGACCCAGAAAATATTTGGTCTATTTGTTTGCAAAAGCTAAATATAACCGTAAAGTGTAACTATGAAGTCCTGGATGATCTTCCTGAAGATTCTCCATATATATTAATCGCCAATCATCCGTTTGGAGTTGTGGATGGATTGATTGTATCCGATTTAGCATCGAAAATCAACGCACGATTTTCCATTATTGTAAATAGTGCACTTACAGGGCATGACTACAGACTTAACGACTTCTTGCTGCCAATAAACTTTGAAGAAACAAAAGAGGCGGTTCAAACAAACATCAATACAAAAAATCTCGCATTGGAAAGGGTGCAGAAAGGAGAAGTATTGGTGATTTTCCCGTCCGGAGGCGTTGCTACTGCTTCAAAATGGTATAAAGAAGCGGAGGATCTTGAGTGGAAAAGATTTGTAGCAAAATTGATAAAAAAAACATCTGCTCCAGTATTGCCTGTTTTTGTACATGGAAAGAACAGCAGGGCATTTCAAATTGCTAGTAGTATCAATCAGGATCTTAGACTAGGCTTGCTAATGAATGAAGTAAGAAATAAGATAGGAAAGACAGTAAAAGTTCAAATCGGGGGTCAATTGACTGTTAATGAATATGGTCAATTCAAGAATAATGAATTGTTACTTTCTTATTTAAGAAAAAAGGTAATGGATCTTTCAAAAGAATAGTTATCTGAACATTTTCTGCCGTAAATCGGGATATTTAAAATATAATTTTATAGTCATTTCAATTTCTTTTAAACCCGTTTATTATTGATTAAATTGATAACTCTTCTGGTGATTTAGTTGTTAATAAGACATACTAATGAGACTATAATTTTTTTATATACAGAATAGATAATATTTACATTTAAATAAATCAAAAATTAATCAATAATGGCAGATAACACACATCCTGGTGCTGGTCACAGTGCCGCAAGTTATGACGTCAATGGTGATGCAGCTAAATGTCCATTCCTTAACGGACAACTTACAAATGCAGCCGGTGGCGGAACTACAAACAGAGATTGGTGGCCCAACCAATTAAAATTAAATATTCTTAGACAGCATTCTTCAAAATCTAACCCAATGGGTGAAGATTTTAATTATGCTGAAGAATTCAAGAAATTAGATATGGATGCACTCATCAAAGATCTTGATGCTTTGATGACGGACTCCAAAGAATGGTGGCCTGCAGATTACGGTCACTATGGTCCATTCTTTATCAGAATGACCTGGCACAGTGCTGGTACTTACCGAATACACGACGGTAGGGGTGGAGCATCAACCGGAACACAAAGATTTGCTCCGTTAAATAGCTGGCCAGATAATGGTAATCTTGATAAGGCAAGAAGATTGCTTTGGCCAATCAAACAGAAATATGGTAAAAAAATCTCATGGGCCGATTTAATGGTTCTTGCTGGGAATAGAGCTTTGGAAACAATGGGATTCAAAACTTTCGGTTTCGGTGGAGGTCGCGAGGATATCTGGGAGCCGGAAGAAGATATTTACTGGGGTCCTGAAACTGACTGGTTAGGAGATGAAAGATATACTGGAGAAAGAGAGCTCGAAAATCCTCTAGGAGCAGTTCAAATGGGATTGATCTATGTTAACCCTGAAGGACCTAACGGAAATCCTGATCCGGTTGCTTCGGCACACGATATTAGAGAGACGTTTGGTAGAATGGCTATGAATGACTACGAAACAGTAGCATTAGTTGCTGGTGGACACACCTTCGGAAAAGCTCATGGTGCCGCTGATCCAGCAAAATACGTTGGAAGAGAACCGGAAGGCGCTTCTATTGAGCAACAAAATTTAGGATGGAAAAACACATTTGGCTCTGGAAAAGGCACAGATACTATCACTAGTGGTTTAGAGGGTGCATGGACCCCAACCCCAATCCAATGGGATAACAGCTATTTTGATACTTTATTCGGATATGATTGGGAGCTTACAAAAAGCCCTGCAGGTGCTTATCAGTGGAAACCTAAAGGTACTACCGGAGATGGAACAGTTCCAGATGCGCAGGATCCAAATATTAAGCATGCACCGATGATGTCAACTGCAGACCTGGCTTTGAGAATGGATCCTGAATATGAAAAAATATCCAGAAGATTTCATGAGAATCCAGATGAATTTGCAGATGCATTTGCAAGAGCATGGTTCAAACTTACACACAGAGACAGCGGTCCAAAAGAGCTTTATTTAGGGAATGATGTACCTGAAGAAGAGCTTATCTGGCAGGACCCTGTTCCTGCAGTGGATCATGAATTAGTTAATGATCAGGATATAGCAGAACTTAAAGCAAAAATTTTAGATTCAGTTTTGACTGTTTCTGAACTTGCTTCTACAGCATGGGCTTCAGCTTCTACATTCAGAGGTTCTGACAAAAGAGGTGGTGCAAATGGTGCCAGAGTAAGATTAGCTCCACAGGTAAGCTGGGAAGTTAACAATCCATCTCAGTTAACCAAAGTTTTGGATGTATTGGAAAGAATTCAGGGAGAATTCAATGATGCACAATCCGGAAACAAGAAAGTTTCGCTTGCTGACCTTATTGTACTTGGAGGTTGTGCAGCTGTAGAAAAAGCTGCTAATGATGCAGAACATAATATATCTGTTCCATTCACACCAGGTAGAACTGATGCAACTCAGGATCAGACAGATGCTGAATCATTCGAAGCTCTTGAGCCATTTGCTGATGGGTTCAGAAATTATCACAACAAAAAATACAGTAAAGTAAGCGCAGAAGAATTATTAGTAGATAAAGCGCAGTTGATGACATTGACTGCTCCTGAAATGACCGTATTGGTTGGGGGAATGAGAGCTTTGAATACAAACTTTGATAATTCTGCTCATGGAGTATTTACAGATAAACCAGGTACATTATCTAACGATTTCTTTGTAAATCTATTGGATATGGACGTTCAATGGACACCAACTTCTGATGATGCTGTGACTTTTGAAGGAAAAGATGGTTCAGGAAACGTTAAATGGACAGGCACAAGAGCAGATTTAATCTTCGGTTCTAATTCTGAATTGAGAGCTATAGCTGAAGTTTATGCAAGCTCAGATGCTTCTGAGAAGTTTGTAAATGATTTCGTTGCAGCCTGGAATAAAGTAATGAATCTTGGCAGATACGATATCTGATTTTTGAAATTAACGGTTGTGTAGTTATTTAATAAAAATGGTCTCGATTTGAGGCCATTTTTTTTACACATTATTTAAACAAATACGGATTTAAGACCTTTTATATGTAAATAAATCAATGATGGATACAAGTAAGTTATTTCAATTAATCAGAGAAAATAATATCGAACCAATTAAGGAGGCATTAAATGAGAATCCTAAATTGGTAAATCAACCTGATGAAAGAGGATTTACTCCATTGATAATGGCTTCATATGTAAATGCTTATGACGTTGTGGATTTGCTCATTGAAAATGGGGCTGAAATAGATGCAAGAGATGCAGCAGGAAATACAGCCTTGATGGGTGTAAGTTTCAAAGGAGATGAAGAGCTGGCAAAGCTTTTTATATCTAAAGGAGCAAATGTTAATGCAATAAACAAAACAGGAGCTTCTTCATTATTCTTTTCTGCTACCAATGGTAGTTTAGAAATATCTAAATTGTTACTTGAAAATGGTGCTGATAAAGCAATCGTTGATAATAATGGAACTACTGCTCTGGATCAGGCTAAAATGAAAGGCCAAAAAGAGGTTATTGAATTACTAGAAGCATAAAGTTTACATCTTTAGGACATTACACTTTATTTTAGGACATTACATTCCCAGAGGACTATGGAACCTCCCAGAGATGATGTCACCCTTCCCAGAGAGAAGGAAGATCCTCCCAGAGGTCTATCGGGTATTCCCAGAGTTGAAGTATCCAATCCCAGAGATTAAGAATCATAACCCAGAGGTATCTTCATCCTTCCCAGAGGCATAGTTAAGCTTCCCAGAAAGAATTTTTATTCCCTACACTCCTTTGTATTGTTTTTTGAATATTAAATAGGGGAAATTCGGAGTTATCAGTTGATTTTTTATTCATCTGATACTAACACTGATCATACTTTTAATGTATTAAATTATATACCTTTTTGCCTGATCAAAAATATCTATGCATCATGAAAATAGATCTTAAAAAATACATGAATAACAGGGATGATATTCGTATTTCGAATACAAAACCCGGACCTATTGTTACCATATCAAGACAATACGGCTGTCCTGCAAACCAGATCACTATCAAATTATTACACAGAATTGCAGAGTTGAATGATGAATTGATTTCTGAAAGCAAGTGGAAGTATATCAGCAAAGAAATCATAGAAGACGCAGCGGCTGAGCTAAATCTTCCTGTCATGAAGCTGGAAAAAAGATTGAGTGATAAAACGCAGAATATGATGGAAGTATTTTCCGGTTTTTCACAACACTATTCAATAAGAAATGACAGGATCATTGATACCCTGAAAAGTATAATGGATACTTATGTTCTTAAGGGCAAACTAATAATACTGGGTAGAGGAGGGGCTGCACTTAATCAACATGTTAAAGATGCATTGCATATCCGATTAATTGGATCCAGAAACTGGCGTGCTATGCAGATAATGGAGAGTAAATCACTTGATTTGAGAACGGCACTTCAGTTAGTAGATAAGGTAGATGAGGAAAGGATTTATTTCACCGAGAAGATATCAGACAGAAAATTTGGAAACGAACTTTTCCATACCATTTTTAATTGTGAAAAACTTTCAGAAAGCGAAATAGTAGATTCAATTATTAGACTTATGCTGGAAAGGAAATTGGTCAGGATAAAGGAATTGGTTTAGTATCAATAGTTTTAAGATCTAAAAAAACCTGCAATCATTGCAGGTTTTTTTATTGCAATTTTCTAATTTTTTAGTTCTTTTTGAGAGATGGTAGCCATTATGTACCATGAATTTTTTACATAAATAAATGAATCATGCTAAAACTTACTTTTTACTCATTTCTGTTTTTTATCAGTTTTATCTCTGGGGCACAGATAAACTGGTCCAATAATTATGAAACTGCAAAAGCAATTGCAGCATCTGAAAATAAACTTTTACTGATAGACTTTACCGCAGTTTGGTGTGGGCCTTGTCGGGCTATGGATAAAAGTTTATGGGTTTCAGAAGAACTCAACGACTTGAACAATTATGTAGTTCCAGTTAAAATTGATATTGATTATGCAGAAAACAGAGATGTGGCATTAAACTTTGGTGCAACATCTATCCCAAGAGTAATTCTGGTAACACCTTGGGAAGATAAGGTATGGGATCAACTTGGGTATAGGGGTCCGGATTTGTATTTGGAAGTACTAACAAGTTTACCCGGAAATATAAAATCAATTTATTCTGCATATAGATCAGATACTGAAAACCCTGAAGAATTAATGCAGCTTGGTTTGGCGTACCAAAATGAAGCAGTAGTCTCAAAATCAGATGTGATTAAAAGGGGATTTTTAATGCTTAGTGATCAATATTTAAGTCAGGCTTCGAAAAAGGTTAATTCGGATGATGTTGAGAAGAAAATTGATCTATATAGATATTTGAATCTGGCCTACATGGGTAAAGCAGATAAAGCAATAAAAAAATTGAGTAAGATGGATGAATCGGATGCTGATGTTCAGGAATTAAAAAGTTTTGTGCTTGCATATTGCTATAAATGCGAAGGTCAGGATGATTTGTTCAATCAGGAATTGACAAAAATCAATAAAGAGGAGTATCTGAAAGAATTAAAAGATCAATGAAATATTCGAGACTGTAATAGTATTTCTAATTTTTTAATTGAAAGTCTATTGTGCTCACTACTCTTACAACTTTGATTTGAGGGGTATTTTCATCTCTATTGCTAATAGTGAATAATCCCTGACGTGCAATTCTGATATCACCCACTTTGGAATTAGAATCACGTGCAAATTTTTCAGCAACTTCACGAGCGTTTTTAGTTGCTTCTTCGATCATAGAAGGTTTTATGTCATTCAGACCTGTAAAAATATACTCAATAGGTCTCCAGGTATTTTTTGAACTTAACAAAATACCATTTGACATCAACTCGAGTGATTCTGATAGAGCATTCTGGAGTTTAGGAATCTCCGAAGTCCTTATGGTGTACTCAACAGTTGCCTGATATCTAAACTCAGGTCTTTGTGTGTTGTAAATATTTGCAAGCGCGTCATTAATGGTTGTAATTCCTCTCGTAATCTCTTCTTCTGTAAATCCCTGAGCAGTAAAGAAATCATAGACTAATTGACTTTGTCGGTCAATTTCTGATTTTAACGATGTAAGATTATTACCGGTTAGGGTAATGTTCATCGGCCATACAGCAAGGTCTGCATTTACTTCTTTTTCAGATAAGCCTTTTACAGTGACATAGCGGTCGAATGCAAGACCTGTTTTATGCATATTTCCGATAAAGAATCCAGCGATTATTAAAGAGGCAGATAAAACCAAAACTTTGAGCCAATCCATTATTATTTATTTTTATGATTTGAAGGTAGCAAACTCAATGTTGTGTTGCAAAACCGAATCTTATTTATTTTTCAACAATGTTGATTTCTTATATCAATTAACCATTCTTTTCCAGACTGTCTATTATTAAATATTTCAATATGAAAGAGCCTATTCTTAAACTTTTGTTTTGAAAACATTTTAATGAGAACATCACTTTTTGTATTGTCTTTTACAATATGTGCGGCATAGATTTCATTGAAATGAAACCGCAGTTGATCAACCAGTTCTGTGAGTTCATTTAATGTGTATGTAATGAAACCATTATCAAAATTGAATTCTGATTTTGTGTAATCTAAAATGACAAAAAGATCTCTTATATCTGGGTGCTCATCAACGATATTTTGTAAAAATTCCTTGATTTCAGCATAATTAATCAGAGATTCCCCATCAACATAAAAAATTTCTTCTTCTTCATTGAATGTATTGTTCATCATAACAGAGACTTCTATATTATATCTAAAAAATAGATCTGCCTTTTAAAGTTAGTCATTTAAAGGCTCAAACATGACGGAGTTTATAACTCAATAAGTAGTTTTTTCACTCAAGATTACTTACTCCACTTTTTCCCACTAATTGAAATTTCATCCAATATTATTCCCGTTCATCCATAAATGTAACCGTTTTAATTATTTATTCTGCGTTAAGGACTAAAAAATATATTGTGTTTTTTGGCTAAAAAGAGGGATTTTGAGCATTCAATGTTAAGTTTTATATAAAAAGTGGAGTAAAGTGGGGGAAAGTGGTTGAAAATGTAAAACTTTTTCTTACATTTGTTACGGTGGTTTATATTTTTCAAAAACTCTATGGCTTTTTTTACAAGCGAATATGAGTGTAAGTTGGATGCCAAAGGCAGACTTGCCTTGCCTGCAAAGATCAAGGCGAGCCTGCCCGAGGTCTCCACAAATGAGCTTGTGCTCAGGAAAGGATTCGAGAATAATCTTATTCTCTATCCTATGGTGGAGTATAAGAAAATTCACCACAAGATTTCTGCGCTAAGTGAGTTTAACCCTGAACAGCGGAAACTCAAGCGTATTTTTTTCAGGAGCATTGCACAAGTTGAGATGGATAATGCAGGGAGGATATTAGTTCCAAAAAACATGCTCGTTCATGCCAAAATAGACAAAGAGTCATTATTAGTAGGTATGGGCAACTACATTGAAATATGGGATCCTGAAACCTTTGATATGAGTCTGGGAGGTTCTTCCGACGAATATTCAGATCTGGCTCAAAAATATCTGGACGAGTAGTCATGGACTATCATGTTCCGGTAATGCTAAACGAGAGTATTGAAGGTTTAGGAATTACAAAAGGTGGAGTGTATGTGGATGTTACGTTTGGTGGAGGAGGACATTCCAAAAAAATATATGATCAGCTTACGGAAGGTAAGCTCGTAGTATTTGATCAGGACCCTGATGCAGCATTGAATGCAAAGGATTTTGAATCAGATGCAAAACGTTCTTTTCTTTTTGTTCAGGCAAATTTCAGGTACTTGTTGAAGTACTTGAAATTCTATGGTATAGGTAAGGTTAATGGTGTTTTAGCTGACCTGGGAGTTTCATCGCATCAGTTTGATCAATCAGCCAGGGGGTTTTCATTCAGGTTTGATGGGGAACTCAACATGCGTATGGATAAGAACACGGCTAAAACAGCGATTGAAGTAATCAATGAATACGATGAAGCTGACCTGATTCATATATTCAGTCTATACGGTGAAATAAAAAATGCAAGAACACTTGCAAAAGCGATAATCCAGGAGAGAAATAAAACAGCTATCAGGACAACCCAAAGGCTAAAGAGTATAGCAGAAAACGTGGGTCCCAAGAAAAATCAATCTAAATACCTGGCTCAATTATTTCAGTCGATCAGAATAGAAGTCAATGAAGAGATGGAATCATTGAAAGATTTCCTTAGCCAACTGTCAGAAGCCGTACTACCCGGAGGAAAGGTGGTAATAATCAGTTACCATTCCCTTGAAGATCGATTAGTGAAGAATTTTCTGCAAAGCGGGGATTTTAAAGGAAAGCAGGAGAAAGATATTTATGGAAATCTGATCAGACCATTTGAACCCAATCCAAGAAAGCCAATAGTACCTGAACAGGAAGAAATAGAAAGAAACTCAAGAGCAAGAAGTGCTAAACTGAGAATTGGAATAAAAAATTAGTAAAAACGATGACAACTAATACATACAGATTACCGGGGAAGAAAAATAGACAGGGTGGTTTTTTCAGCCTGTTGGATAAAGTACTCAAGATCGATGAAGACCTTCAGGATGTACTTCATGTTAGATTCCTGCCTCAGATTCTATTTGTATGTTTTTTGGCAGTGCTATACATCGGTAGCAGACATTATGCTGAAAAGAAAATCCGAAATATTACAAATCTCGAAAGAGAGGTAGAAGACTTAAGAGCGGATTATACCACATTAAAGGCTGACTATATGTTTGCCAGCAAACAATCGGAAGTTGCAAAAAAAGCTAAAGAAATAGGTCTTATTGACTCAAAAGAAACATCTGAAATTATTGTAGTGCAGGAATGAATATTAAAAAGTCCATATTGCTCAGAATCCGGATCGCTTTTTTAGTGATTTTTCTGCTTTCTGCAGGAGTGATTTACAGAATCGTTCGGGTTCAGTATGTGGATGGAGATAAGTGGAGACATTTAGCCAATACCATTGGTGTGAAAATGAAAACGGTTCCTGCAACGAGGGGGAATATATATTCAGATAATGGTAGTTTATTGGCA
>CAYTFO010000088.1:0-14647 GCA_964437135.1 uncultured Roseivirgaceae bacterium
CATTGTTGAAATAATAAATGATGGAGTAGAGAGAGCTAGTAAAATTGTAAAAAGTTTAAGTCACTTTAGCAGAAAGGCTACTGAATTGAATGAAGATTGCGATATCCATTTAATAATTGAAAATTGTTTAGTGATCTTACAAAACAAGATTAAACACAAAGCAAGGTTGAAAACAGATTTTTGCAAAGATCAATTGGTGATAAAAGGAAGCGAAGCTAAACTTCATCAGGCGTTTTTGAATATTATCGCAAATGCTGAACAAGCTATTCAATCTGAAGGGTTAATTGAAATCACAACTAGAAAAAGTAAAGGAGAAATTAGTGTTAATATAAAAGATAATGGAATAGGTATTCCTAAAGAAAATCTTTCTAAAATTAGTGACCCGTTCTTTACTACAAAAGCTCCGGGAGTTGGTACAGGTCTTGGACTTTTTATAACTTACAATCTTATCGAAGAACATAATGGTCGTATTCAGGTCAAATCTAAAGAAGGAAAGGGAACTGAATTTTTGATTAACATACCTTTTGAAAAGAAAAATGGATAAAAGAGAAAATATTGCCATTCTTTACGTTGATGATGAAAAATCAAATCTGTTTCTTTTCAAAGTAACTTTTGAGTCAGAGTACAAGGTGTTAACGGCAGAATCACCAGAAATAGGTTTGGACGTGCTGGACGAGCATCAGGATGAAATAATCGTCGTAATCAGCGATATGAGAATGCCAAAGATGAATGGTATAGAGTTTATAAAGAAAGCGAAAGCTAAGCACAAAAATATAGCATATTTTATTCTTACAGGATTCGATTTCAATAATGATATTGATGAAGCGCTAAAAGAAAACCTTATTCATAAGTTCTTCACAAAGCCTTTTGATGTGAAGGAAATCAAAAAATCTATAGAAAAGGCAATTGACTCTATTCCTCGATAAACTTTATATTTCTTTTCAAACCAGAAAACTTTGTTCTTTTAACAGGAGATTGTTTAAAGATCTCATTGAAAACCTCTTCTGTTAATTCTTTCCAATCAGATTGCGTTAGTTTTTCCCAGCCCTGAGGATTAAAATCCAGCTCATTTGATGGCTTTGAGAATTTGTTCCACGGGCAAACATCCTGACATATATCACATCCAAAAACCCAGTTTTCCATAAAACCTGCAAATTTTTTATCAATTTCATCTTTTAGCTCTATTGTTAAATAGGAAATACACCGACTGCCATCAACCACATAAGGCTCAGGAATTGCTTCAGTAGGGCAGGCATCTATACACTTTGTGCAGGTTCCACAATAATCCTTTATTGGTCCATCTGGTGTAAGCTCCAGGTCTGAAATTATTTCTGCGAGGAAGAAAAAGCTGCCCATATTTTTGTTTAGTAGCAAAGAGTTTTTACCAATCCAGCCAAGACCACTTTTTTGTGCCCATGCACGTTCATGAACAGGAGCTGAATCAACAAAAATACGACCATCTATCTCCCCGATTTTTTCCCTTATTTCAGATAAAAAGAGCTTCAGTTTTTTCTTTATCACTTTGTGATAATCTTTCCCGTAGGCATATTTTGCGATTTTATGGTTGTTATTTTCATAAGTTTCCTCAGGAAAATAGTTGTATATCAAACTTACGACAGACTTTGCGCCTGGAACGAGTCTGGATGGATCCATTCGCTTATCAAAGTTATTTTCCAGATAACTCATTTTACCTTGATATCCTCTCTTTAGCCATTCCTCGAAATCTTTTGCTTCCTTTTCTAAATACTCAGACCTCGAGATTCCACAATAATCGAATCCAAGTCGTTTTGCAATATTTTTTATTAGTTTAGTATTTAGGTCCGTTGATTTAGTCATTGTGATTAAGCAACAATTTAACTCAAAATAAAACACTTACATTTTGAAATTTTTCATATCTAATTTTCTACTTGCAATATTAATTCTAGGTTGTACTTCAGAAACTGGACCCGGAAAGCAGGTCCTGATTCAAACAGGGCATAAAGTTTTAGATTCATATTGGCTCTATCTTCCTCAAAAATACGAGAAGACTAAAAAATATCCATTGATACTTTTTTTGACCGGTGGTTATGGTGTGAGCCCCAATCCAGAAACATCAAAAGGTGATGGGCCTTCTAAATTTGCTATGGCAAATGTTAAAGATCCAGAGCTGTCAAATATTGTTAAAGATTCATTTATCATTATAAATCCACATATGATGCCTGGCGCTTATGAAAGAAGGCAATGGTTCCAGTTTCATGATGAAATATTAGATATCCTTAAAAAAATGAAGGAAGATTATTCTATTGATGAAAGCAGAGTTTATCTGACCGGGTTGAGCTGAGGTGGAATCGGGAGCTGGGAAATTTACAAAAAATCACCGGATCAATTTGCAGCTCTGGTGACTATTGCCGGAGAAATAGGGTGTCGGAAAAACTGTGAAAATATCGGTAATAAACCAATATGGATTATTCACAATGATGGGGGATAAGTCTATATCTATTGAAAATCCTAGGAATACTGTAAAATATTTCGAAGAAGAACTGGATCAAAATTTTTATCAGATACCTACAGTAAATATTCAGGATTATACATATTTAAATAAAAAAAGAATCTACTCAGAAATTGAAAGGGATGGGCATGATGCATGGAATAGTTCATATGCTAGTAAACAACTTTATTATTGGTTGTTAAACCAGAAACTAGTTAGTAATGGCAAAAATTAAAATATTCGTTTTTTTTCCTTTCTTTCCATTCAAGAGTTCTGACTCAGGGTTTTTGGTTTGTAGAAAATTTGTCACTAATAAAAGTACAAATGATACCCATCGAAAATTATTGCTCAAAAGGATATTTCAGTTCCCTTTATGAATTATTAAATATATGTACTATTGAGATTTTTTCGATCAATTTTTCCAGTATCAGTTTTAGGAAGGGAGTGTACAAATTCTATATATTTTGGTATTTTATACTTTGCCAATTTACCCGAACAGTAATTATAGATTTGTTGAGTTTTTAAGGTTTGATCATGGTTTACAATGAGAGCTTTACCAACTTCACCCCATTTCTTATCCGGGACAGAAATAACAGCTACTTCATCGATTCCCTTATGTTGTTGCAGGAATTTTTCTATTTCTGCAGGGTAAACATTTTCTCCACCTGAAATAAACATATTTTTAATTCTATCCACAACATAAAAGTAGCCTTCCTCATCTTTTGTGAGGATATCTCCTGTTTTAAACCACCCATCTTTTAAGGATTTTAGAGTTTCTTTTTCATTTTCCCAATAACCAGGTGTTGTCATAGGACCGCTTAACCAAAGTTCTCCTTTCTCGTTAAATCCAGCATCGTTCCCATCAGGTTTTACCAATCTATAGTTTACGTAGAAATTTGGCTTGCCAATAGAACCGATTTTTCTAATCGCGTCATCATGATGTAAAGAAGTAATATTAGGGCCAACTTCTGTTAATCCATATCCTTGTCTTATTGGAATACCTTTTTGCTGCCATGTATTGATTAGGTCTACAGGCATAGCTTCACCACCAACAATAAAATACCTTACCGAATCAAGGTTAACTTTATCAAATTCAGGAACTTCAGACATCATTTTTAACATCGTGGGAACACCCATAAACAGATTAGATTCTTCTTCCTGAAGTAGATTTAAAATTCGATCTGGTTCAAATTTATTGATAAGACTTACAGATGCACCATGATGTAGGAAAGGTGTCAAAAGGACGTTCCATCCCCCGGTATGAAATGGAGGCATACAAGTGATAGTATGATCGGATGATCGGATATCAAGTCTTAATTGACTATTTATACTGTTCCAGAATGCCATCTTATGTGTATAAATAGCTCCTTTTGGAAATCCAGTAGTTCCAGAGGTATAAATAATGAATAAAGGGTCATTAAGATTTACTTTCTCACGTATTTTAGGTGAACCTATGTTGAGTTCATTTTGGATCAGCTCACCTAATTTTTCAATATTGATTTGATTTGACAAAGGAATCAATTTGGAATCAAATTCTTTCGCATAAATATCCTGTTGTATTAATAATTTAGCTGTGCAATTATTCAACATATAGCTTAACTCACGTTGAGTCAATCTATAATTCAAAGGGACTAGTATAAAACCAAGCTTTTGCGCAGCTGAAAATAAAGCAATATATGCAAGATTAAACTCTGAGAGTACTGCAACTCTATCTCCTTTATTAATATCATACCTGGTTTCAAGATATGCTGCTATTGAATTGGCTGACTGATTTAATTGACGGTAAGTTAAAGACTCATTAGTTGAGATATCCTTTACTGCGGTCTTTATAGGCGAATAATCAGACCATTTATTTATCCAATCTGTTACTATTTCACTCATATCAAAATTTAAATGCAGCAGAAGCGAATGATAATCCACCTCCTGATCCAATGAAGAAGCATAGGTCTCCTTTATTTACTTTACCATTTTCAATAGCATCCTGTAAGGCCATTGGAATACATGCCGATCCAGTATAACCATATTCATGCATTACAGTGTGAGCTTTCGATCTGTCTATGCCAATTAGATCCATAGTTGCCCATATGCTGTTGATATTAATTTGGGTGATAAAAAAATGATCTACTTCTTGAAGATCTATATTGATATCATTCGCTAATTGGGTTGCCATATCAGACCATGTATTAGGATTCAGTTCAGGGGGGAATTTTTTCACAAACTTTAATTGATGATTTTTTTGTTTGATAACTTCCTGATTTGAAGGTTGAAATGTACCTCCACCATATATACCCATCCAATCGTAGTATTGGCCCTTTGAGCGTAACTCACTGCCGAGGAAACCGCGTTCTGAATCTTTGGAAGAACTCAGGAGTACACCAGCCGCTCCATCTGCAAATAGTGTAACTGTTTTTTTGTCAGACTTATTTAAATGCTTACTCATGGCGTATGCACCAATAACCATGACATTATTATACTTTAAATCTGATTGAATATATTTAGAACCAATATCCAGTCCAGTTACAAATCCGGCGCAAGCAGTATTAATATCGAATGTTCCGGCATTCACCATTCCAGTTAAATCCTGAACTTTAGATGAAGTTGATGGAGATATATACTCAGGTGTATCAGTGCATATTATGAGTAAGTCAATATCTTTTGGGGATTTGCCGGATGATTGTAATATTTTTTCAACTGCTGAGACACATAATGTTGATGTAGATTCATCCTCTTTGCACCATCTCCTGTTATAAATATGTACATTTTCTTCAAGCCACTCTGAAACATTTTCTCCAAGAGATTCATCAAAATAACTATTTGGAATAATTTGGTCGGGCACTGCCATTCCTGTACCGGAAATTACTACTTTTCTCATATTGCCACTATACTGTCATTCCACCGTCAACACTTAATACTGCACCATTTACATATGAAGATTCATCAGACGCAAGAAATAAATAGGCATTTGCAATATCTTCAGGGTCTCCCAGGCGACCTACAGGGACTTTAGATTTCATCATATCAATTACATTTTCCGGCATAGCCATAACCATTTCAGTAGATATAAACCCTGGTGCCACAGCATTCGAGGTTATTCCTTTTTTTCCGAGTTCACGAGCCCATACTTTAGTCATGCCTATGACGCCGGCTTTTGTGGCCACATAGTTTGTTTGCCCAAAATTTCCATATAGCCCTACAACAGAAGAAGTATTTATGATTCTTCCATAACCGGCCTCAACCATATGCTTTTGTATATGCTGACCACAATTGAATACACCAGTCAGGTTGACATCAATAACTTGCTGCCACATTTCAGGAGTCATTTTCTTCAACGTAGAATCCCTTGTGATTCCTGCATTATTTACCAGAATATCAATCTTTCCAAACTTTTCTATTACAAGATTTGTAGCTTTTCCAACCTCTTCATAATTGGCAGTATTTACCTTCATAAATTCGCCCTTCAGCTTATCAGCAAGTTCCCTTCCTGATTCATTCAAATCCCAGATAATTACTTTAGCACCTTCTTCACTAAATTTTTCACTAGTTGCTTTTCCAATTCCATTGGAACCCCCAGTAATAATCGCTGTTTTATTTTCTAGTCTTTTCATTTATTGATGAATTTATCTATTGAGTTATTTACAATATTGGACTTTTCAAATTGAGCAAAATGTCCACATTTTGGTATTAATTCAAGTTGCGCATTAGGGATTTCATTTACCCCTTTTTCAGCAATGTCCTTGGTGAAACCCGGATTAAGATATCTATTTGGAATAAGATTGTCATTTTCACCGAATAGTACTAAAACAGGTATTTGAATTTCAGGTAAAAAGTCAAAAACAGGATCATTTACCATCGCCTGAACTGATTTTGAAATTGCATAGCAGTATCTTTCAAAATCTACAGCTGATCTGATCGCGATTCTATCTTCTATCATGAACTCAGCATCTGACGGAAAATTGTAAAAGTTGAAACCTAAATTTGATTGAATAGCTTCAACGGGTGTTAGTTTTACAAGATTAGGTGTAAAAACATCTCTAAACCACTCTTTTTGTCCCTCTGTGAAGGTTTCAAACCCTGCAGGTGAAATGAGTATGAGTTTTGAAACTCTCTCAGGGTGGTATAATGCGGATGTTATCGATATTTGACCCCCCATGGAATGTCCAACATATATAGCATTATCTATGTCGAGTTTAATTAAAAATTCATTGATTATTCCAGCGAAAAATTTCATTGAATAATCATGATTACCTTTTGAGGATTTACCATATCCCGGAAGATCTAAAGCTATACATCGGTATTTCTGACTTAATTCAGAGATATTTTTATTCCAGGCAGGCAGATAGCTTCCCAGTCCGTGAATAAACAGAATAGTTTCATTATTTTCGGATCCTTCATCGACATATGCGATTTGAACATTATTACTAAGATTAATAGTTTTTACATTAAAATCATAATTCATGTCCGCCATGCTAGACAATGGCATTACATTTTCATAAGGTTTACATCCTATGAAAAGTAGCAACAAGAAAAAATATTTAAGGTTTTTCATTAGAACATAAGCCATTTAAATACAATAAAAGCAGTCCATGGATCAACTGGCTTCTCGGTTATTTCTTCAGCTCTTACATCAGGGCTTTCATAAAAATCACCCAGTGATAAATAAGCACCGTGAAGCTCAAGGTTCATAAATGGCCCAAAAGTGTAGGCTATTTTTCCATTAAACTCTGTACCAACATGATTCCCTCCAAGTTCCGGAGTTGCAACTGAGTTTGCGTAAGCTAAACCTACTTTGCCATTAAGACGATGTGGAATTAAGTCTTTGGACAGGTTTACAGTCCCTCCAACCATTCCATATCCTATATTTGATAAGTCAACAATAGCAGCATTAAATCTATTGACGACGTTTCCATGTGGAAAAAGAATATAAGATCCACTGCTTATAAATACTGCAGCAGGCGTACCCCAGGTGTTTCCTGTCATTACTCCGCTATATTTTTCATCAGAAATTCCATTTTCATCACCAGTACTGTAAACCAGGTCAGCTGAGATGATATCATTGACAGTTTGTCCATGTCTGTATACACCTCTAAGATTTGCAGCGAGGCCATTTACACCTACTGCCTTTTCAAATTCACCGTTATCTTGTTTTTCACGAACTGTACCAAGGTTATAGTTTAAGAAACCAGTTACCATCCATTTGTCAAGCATAAGGTCTTCGTTGTAATGAAAATAGGATCCCAACCAAACAATGTCGGCCTCATATTCACCCAGACCTCTAAATCTAAAAACCCCATTATAATCAGCTAAAGTACTATTTAAACCCTGGCCTAGTATAGAGGGCCCCCCTTCTCCATTAGCACGATCATATACATAATAAGAAGATATTCCCAGATTGAATTTAGGTGTAAGAAAACGGCTGTAATTCAATTCATAGAGAATGACGTCATCTTTTTCTTGAACATTATTTTCATATAATTGATAGAACCCTGCTTTTAATCGAGCAAAATCCCAATCTTTTCGTACGGTAAGTCCAACTCCATCTGTCCCCCAGAAAGACAAACGATACCCGGTGTAAGTCATCTTATCAAAGAAAGTTCTGTAAGGATTATAAGGGGTGTCATATAGACGTTGAAGTCCCAGATTGATTACCCAACGGTTACCAGGTAAAAATTCAAGTTCAACATTTTGAGTTTGTATATTCACCTGATCTGCTGAAATAGCCGAACCAAAATTTCCACCAGTTCCGTAAGCGACATCACCCCATGTCCAGTCAATCTCAAATGAAGCTCTTAGAATAACTCTTCCATTGAACAGTTTTGGTTGATAGATAAAAAATGGTAAAAGCCTTTGTTCGAAGTAAAATGTAGTAGCAGTATCTGATGTACTGGTTGTATTTTGACCAAATAATCTACCAATTATCTGACCTTTGAGGAAATCATTAGTTGGAAAATAGTTTCCTGAAACGGCTTGATTAAAAAAGAAAGCCAGAAACTGGAATTCCTTGTCAGCTTTTTTGGGAACTGGCTGTCCAAAATAATCAATAGTTTCATCAGGCGTATCCTGTGAATATGCTAATGTGCCACAGAGGATAAAAATGAAAATTAGTATTCTGTTTTTCATACACTTTTAGGTTTATAAAGAGGGGTCTCCACATCAATAGTAATAATTTGGTATGGAGATATCCCTCTCAAACAATTTAACAGTATGAAAAGTACTAAAAAGCTCTTCTGATATATTTTTGAATATTTGTATCTCCAAATGCACCTCCGTTAGTACTTCCAAATCCTCCTTCAGGAGTTGCTGGAATAGCACCAATATCAGGGGAGGTTTGTGCTATTTCATAAAGCATACTGTTTGGATTGTCAGATACAGTTACTTCAAAAATCCCTTCACTTGTTAAAGCAGCGGGTGTTGTTTGATCAACTGTTATAGTCCATATATTGCCAGTGCTTGATAAGGACTGAGAATAGGTGCCAGTCAATGTTAAAGGAGAAGTTGCTCCACCTGCATATTGTAGTACTTCATATGTTTGATTAGAGTTGAAAGTTGCTACTATTGAATCCACTCCAAACAGACTTACAAGAATTGGCGCTACATTTGCACCAGAAGAAACCCAGGTTCCAACAATGCCGTTTACACTTGAAAATTCAGCATAAGTAACTGAAATACTTTCGGTTTCAGCATCAGTTAGGTTTGCAGAAACTTCCTCTTCATCTGAAACATATTTTGCACCTCCTGAATTTACTTCACCTATTTCAAGCGTGTAAATTCCTAATGCTAAATCTGTCAAAGTAGTACTCTCGGTAATAGTTTCTGAAAACCCATCTGGACCATTTACTGTTACATTTGCATCTTCTCCTGTAGGTAAACCGGATATGGTTACTTCTAATGTTCCGGTAACATCTGGATCATCATCATCGTTACAAGAGCTTATCAATAGTATTGCGACTAAAGAAAAGCTTAGAAGGATTTTTTCTAGTAATTTCATAATTGTTTAGTTAAGATTTAGGAATTATTATTCATTTATTTAAAATTCATTTTTTCAAGTATTTTCAAGAACTCTGATCCGATTCAGCAACAGAACCCATGATTAAACTATTGATTATTTTCGGTTGGTCAAGTTGTATCATGTGTCCGGCATCATCAATTAATTCAGTTTTTAATTTGTCTATTTTAGTGCATTCTTTCATTACTTTTTTTAAAGTCATTGTATCATGAAATTGCCTGTTTGGTATCAATTGATCCTGATTCCCAAATACCAAAGTCGTTGGAGCTTTTATTTCTTTGAATTTGATTTCCATTTCTTTGTTTAGCATAGACCTAAGAGCCGAAGCTTTTACTTTGCAGTATTTGTAATAGGTAGTTTCATTTTTTTGCTGCAATCTTTCCTCTATAAAATGTTCAATTAGATTAGTCTCATTGAAGAAATTTATTCGGAAAGAAGACCTTATTTGTTCATCAGATTGAGTAAAGAAAAAATCAGAACTATACAATTCAGATAATATTTGCTTTTCTTCATCTCTGAACTTCTCAAGACCTGCAGGTGATAGTAGGATTAAATTCTGCCACCAGATTGGATTTTTTGATGCAATTAGCATTACAATCTGCCCACCCATTGAATGACCAATTAATGTCACTTTCTTATTGAGTTTATCCGAACAGAAAGAAGTAATAACTTCAGAAAAATAATGTAAGATTTTGTCATCAATACAATCGGGGAAGCTTGATTTCCCATAACCGGGTAGATCAAAAGCAATAACATGATAGTAATTGACAAGACTTTTTAGCTGATGAACCCAATTTGATGCTCTACCTCCGAGCCCGTGAATGAAGAGCAATACATTTTTATGATTTTCACCTCCCTCCCAATAGCAAAGAACTTTTTTGTTTAAGGTATGTAGATCTTGAAATACTATGGATTTTTCAAGTAGATTTTCATCATTTAAGATATGCTTTTTATTTCCTATCATAATATGCTCACTTTATTATTTTTCCTGATAAAAAGAACAAATATGAAGGCCAAACCTAATGATCCTAATATTGCGCTACTTGATGCAATGGCTGGATTTCGAACCACTTCCTGCATATATGGACCTATTCGAAGGTAATAGATACCAAAATGAAGAATAAGTGCAGAAATTGAACTAGTGAAGGGAATCCATACCGGAATATTTTTAAGGAAAGTCCCAAATAATACCGGTACAAATGCAGCAGAAAAATAAGCATAAACGCCATTTTGTGCGAAAATTCCAACGCTAAGATCAGGTTCGACTAACTGGTTGTAACTGAAGAAAAATGATAACAAAGCCAAACATCCAATTGTGATTCTATTTTTTAATATCGGGTCAGTTTTTTTTCCGACATTTAGCGCAGGTAGAACATCCTGTGTTATAGTTGTAGATAAAGATTGTATAAGACCCTCTAAAGTACTAAGGCCTGCCGAAATTAACCCCATTACAACTACAAGCCCGATTATGATGCCGAATTCACTTACTACATACGTCGAAAGTATGCTATCTAGAGCAATAGTTTCACCATTTATTTTCAGACTAGGGAAGCTAATTCTAGCATAAAGGCCAACGAAAACCACAAGAAAAAATAGAATCTCAACTATTACACCAGTAAGGAGATATTTATTGACTTGTGATTCTTCTTTGAGTAATAAAGATTTAGTTATAATGTGTGGTTGACATACAACAGCAATTCCTACAATAATTTGACAAAATATAATTTCATAAAAATCTCTGAATAATGGGCTCGATGGGTTGCTCCAGGAAATTAATACAGGATCAATTTGCCTTAGTTTCTCAGTAAAACCATTGATGCCGGAGGCAAAATGCTCTCTTCCTGATGTCAATAGGATGATAGCTACAATGAGCATCAATAGAGCCTGAATCATATTGGTATACACCATGGAGTTTGCTCCACCGAACATCATGTAACCAAAGACAAAAATGATAATCCCTATTAACACATACACTTCAGGGAAATTCAATGAAGCACTTAATAACTTGGTTAAACCGACGCATATAAGTACTATGAATGTTATTAAAAGAAGGGAAACAAACCCAAAAAAAACGGAATATGAATCACTTTTATAACGTGAACCTATCCATTGAGCCATTGTTAGTGCTTTAACAGAATTTCCAATTTTCAGAAAGCTTTTAGTTAGAATAATGAGCGAGATCACAGCGGATAGTGCAAAAACGATACCCAATGATAAAAAACCACTTAGCCCATAATAAGCTATAAATCCCGGATTAATGATAAATGTAGCAGCACTGGTCATTGAAGCTGCAAGGGACAAGCCAACAGCAACTGGAGAGAATGCTATTGAACCTATTGCATAATCTTCTATACTCTTTGTTTTCCGTGCTGCTCTTATAACGATCCAGAGAATAGTAGCCGCATAAAAAAATACTACAGAAGAAGTCGCTATACTAAATGTTCCGTTTGCCAATTTGAAAAATAGATTTATAGTAAATTAATTACTTTATCTATTTGAAATCGATTGCAATATGTGAACAGTTTGATTTATTGAGTAAACGTCAGTAATCTTTAGGTAAAAGATGTTTGGCTAAATTATACTTAGCCGACGCATTAGTTCGTCTTTATATGTTTTTCCTATGGGAATATTTTTTTTATTAATTAAAAGGTAGTTATACTCTATTGCCTCAATATGATCAAGGTTTGCAATATATGACCGATGAACTCTCATGAGTTTATCAGTTGGAAGTTTCTCTTCCAAAGATTTTAATGGATAACTCAGTATGTAAGTATGATTTATCGTTTTGAGGCTAGCGTAAATATCATTGGCCTCTATATAAAGGATTTCATTATACCTGACCTTGACTAAACGGTTTTTATCCTTTACAAATAAATATGAATCATGTAATACTGCTTCCTGATTATTTCTTCTGGGTGCAGCGCTGTTAATTTTGGCATTGTACAGTGCTAATTCTATGGCAGAAACCAATTCATCCGAATCAAAAGGTTTGATTAGATAACCAAATGGCTGTGTCAATTTAGCTCTTTCCAGTGTTGTTCGATCTCTGTCAGAGGTTAAATATAAAAAAGGTATTGATTTATTTTTCATTTGTGCTGCTACCTCAATACCATCTATAATTCCAGCCAGATTAATATCCAATACTATGAGATCAGGGTGTATTTCTTCTATATTATCTAAAAGCTCCTCACCAGTTTCAAAGATTGCTCCTACTTTATATCCTTTTTCTGCCAAAGTAATAGATAGATGCTTTGCTACAACAGGATCATCTTCTGCAATAAGTATTTTTACTTTTATTTTAGACATATCTTTAAAGAGTACTGCTAAATTACTATAATTAGTGATTACATGAGATTACTTGTATTTGTAGCTTTCATCATAATAAGTGTTAAGTTATTATCTCAGGATCTTCAAATTATGAATGTTGAAGATATGGGGGATTCTATAATGGTTAATTTTCATTTTGATGAAATTGAAGACAAAACGCTACATTATGTTGAAATCCAACATGCTTCTTTTGCCTATTTATTTTTTGAAGGAAATAAAATTGGAACCACAGGTGAAATGGTTCCAGTGTCTCAAAAAGTATTTAATTCACACAGAAATTTATTGCCTTTAGAACATGTTGGTAATTATACACTCATCGTTTGCGCAAATCATCCTTTACAACATTTTTCTTTAAAAGACATTGCCTATATTGGTCTATCTGAGCTTCAGAGCCAACAATATCAAAGGCTTTTACTTCAGGGATTCTTTTTTGGATTGATCATTGTAATGTCTCTTTACAATCTCATGATCTATTTTTCTGTAAGGGATATAAGTTATTTATATTATGTGTTTTCAATTCTTGGGTTGGGACTATATTTATTTTTCTTCTATGGTTTTGCTGAAGAGTTATTTTGGCCAGAAAACCCTAAATGGGATTTGCACTTTTTCGCATTGGTTATTCCTCTAACCAATATTGCAAGATTACTCTTTACAAAAAGCTATTTACACACTTATGATCTTGTTCCAAAATGGGATCGTTTCCTCAAAATTTTGATAGCTTCCTATTCAGTGCCGTTAATTTTATGGGCTCTATCCGCATTTGACAACACTTATCTGCTACCAATTACAAATAATATAATTGGTACTCTGGGTATTTTAGTGATGAGTACAATCACTTTGGTAAGTGTAATTGTACTTATGAAAGGTTATAAACCTGCTCGTTGGTTTTTGCTGGCTTTTCTTCTTTTCAATGTTGGTGGTATATTATTCATCTTCCGGGAACTGGGATATCTTCCTGATAATTTCATGACCAGATATTTGTTACAATTTGGTGCGGCAGCTCAAGTAATTTTATTTTCTCTTGGTTTGGCTGACAGGTTGAATAGAATGAGGTCTGAATTGGCATCGGAAAAATTGTTAAAAGAAAAAATTGCAAAGGATCAGGAGGTAGAAAAAAGTAAAATAATACAACAGCAAAAAGTGATTCTTGAAGTGAAAATAAATGAAAGAACCAAAGAACTGGAAGAATCTATTTTGAAATTAAAAAACTCTGAACATGAATTAACCGAATTGAATCAGGTAAAGGACAGACTATTTTCGATTATTTCTCATGATATTAAGAACCCTTTGACAACTCTGGATTCTTTCCTTAATCTACTAATGAATCATCATGATAAACTTACCAAAGAAGAATTTTCGGAACTAAGCAGTAAAACGAAGTTTGCATTACAGAATCTTCGCCTTCTTTTAGAAAATCTTTTACAATGGTCAAGACTTCAACAGAATCACTTGCCTTTTAACCCAGATGCAGTTTCTATAAGAAAATCTATAAATAAAACATTAAAACTATTTTCTTTACTCATAGCTCAAAAGAAAATTGGAGTAGAAATCAAAATGACTACAGAAGAGGTGGAGATTTGGGCAGACAAGGATATGTTGGAATTTATTTTTCGAAACCTTATTAATAATGCCTTAAAGTTTACACCAAAAGGAGGGTCTGTGGTGATTAGTATTTTGAGAAGGGAAGGGATCGTTTCAGTGACAGTTGAAGATACAGGCAAAGGAATGACAAAAAGAGAGATTGATAGAATTCTTATTGCAGGTGATGGGTTTACAAAAAGTGGAACTGAAAATGAGAGAGGAAATGGTATCGGATTAATAATGTGTAAAGACTTTGTGGAAAGAAATGG
>CAYTFO010000089.1:0-3834 GCA_964437135.1 uncultured Roseivirgaceae bacterium
GTGGAGAAAGTGCGCATATCGCAGTAGATCCTGATGATAATGATATTGTCTATGGAGGAAGTTATGGCGGATTCCTTACAAGAGTGAATCATAAAACAGATGAAGTAAGAGGAATTAATGTTTGGCCGGATAATCCAATGGGTTATGGTGCTGAAGGTATGAAATATCGTTTCCAGTGGAATTTTCCAATTTTCTTTTCTCCACATGATGGTGATAAACTATATGCTGCATCCAACCATTTACATGTAACTTATAACGAAGGTCAATCCTGGGAAATCATAAGCCCTGATTTAACTCGCAATGATTCAGCAAAACTTGTCTCTTCTGGTGGTCCGATAACCAAAGACAATACGGGAGTAGAATACTATTGTACAATCTTCGCAGCTACAGAATCCTATCATGAAGAAGGTGTTATTTGGACAGGTTCAGATGATGGATTAATTCATGTTACCAAAAATGGAGGTCAAAACTGGGAAAATGTAACTCCTTCAGGAATGCCTGAGTGGGTAATGATCAATAGCGTCGAAATAGATCCATTTAATAAAGGTGGTCTCTATGTAGCCGGTACAAGATACAAGATGGGAGACTATGCTCCATACCTGTACAAAACTACCGACTATGGAAAGTCATGGACAAAAATTACAAATGGAATACCTGTTGATCACTTTACAAGAGTATTGAGAGCTGACCCTGTTAAAAAAGGGATTTTATATGCCGGTACTGAAAGTGGAATGTATATTTCATTCAATGATGGTGCAAACTGGCAACCATTTCAAATGAACCTTCCAATTGTACCTATTACTGATCTTGCAGTAAAAGACAATAATCTTATCGCGGCAACTCAGGGAAGAAGTTTTTGGATGATTGATGATCTAACAGTGATTCATCAGATTGCTGATGGTGTAAAACCTGTTCAGTTATTTAAACCAATGGATAGCTATAAAATGGGTGGTGGAAATTATGCGACCTCAAAAACTCAGGGCACTGATCATCCGGGTGGAGTATTGGTTCATTTTTACATGAAAGACACATCAGCTAGCGATACAGTAAGAATGGTATTTAAAGAGTCTCAGGGAGATATTATAAAAGTATTTAGCACTCATCCAAATAAAGATGAACAGGAAGAAAAACTAAGTGTAAATGAAGGCCTGAATATGTTTAGATGGAACATTAGGTACAAGGATGCAGTTTCATTCCCTGGAATTATTCTTTGGGCAGCCAGTACAACAGGACCTGAAGCAGCGCCGGGAACTTATTCTGTGGAATTATCTATAAATAGTAGCAGTCCGCAAAGCCAAACATTCAAACTTTTGAAAGATCCAAGAAGTGAGTCTTCAGAGCAGGACCTAAAAGACCAGTTTAATTTCTTAATTGATGTTAGAGATAAACTTAGCGAGGCAAATCAGGCTGTTTTGGATATTAGGAAAATCAGATCTCAGATAAATGATGTGAGTAACAAAACAGAAGATGAGGAAGTAAAAGAAATGGCTAAATCAATATTGAAAAATATGAAAGGTATTGAAGAAGCTCTTTATCAAACCAAAAATGAAAGCGGACAGGATCCTTTGAATTTCCCTATCAGGCTAAACAATAAGGTAGGAGCAGTTGGTGCATTGTCAAGTTATGGTGACTACAAACCTACTGACCAGGCGAAAGCAGTTTATAATGAATTATCTCAAAAGATTAATGAACAAACTGCAAATCTGAAATCAATTAAAGAAACTGATATTCCAAAATTCAACAAATTGGTATTTGACAAGAAAATTGATGCGGTAAAACTTGATGAATAAACATACTTATTCATCTTTGTAACCCGGAACCTAAAGATTCGAATGTACAATGTTGTAATTATTGGTGGAGGCATAGTTGGACTTGCCTCCGCTTTAAAATTAAAAGAACAAAATCCTAAATTAAAGGTCGCTCTTGTCGAAAAAGAGAAGGAATTGGCTAAACACCAGACCGGGCACAATAGCGGTGTCATTCATTCAGGGCTATATTACAAACCAGGTAGTTACAAAGCGAAAAACTGTGTAGATGGCTATCACAAACTCATTAGATTTTGTGATGAGGAAGGAATACCATACGAATTATGTGGAAAAGTTGTTGTTGCAACTAACAAAGAGCAGCTAACAACTCTCAATATGCTTTTTGAAAGGGGTGAACAAAATGGTTTGAAAGGAATTAAAAAGCTTATTGGAGATGATTTAAAAGAACATGAACCTTATGTTGCGGGATTGCAGGGGATTTTTGTACCTCAAACAGGAATTATTGATTACACAGCGGTGGCCCTGAAATATGCAGAGAAATTCAAGCACTTTGGGGGTGAAATATTTACTGACAATAAGGTCAAAGAGATAAATGAAAATAAAGGATTCTTGAATGTTGAAACAAAACATGAATCATTGACCACCAGACTTGTGATTAATTGTGCCGGTTTGCAGTCCGATGTTGTAGCGAAGCTCACTACCAAAAATGTGTCCTATAGAATCATACCATTTAGAGGTGAGTATTTTAAACTGAAAAAAGAAAAAGAATATTTAGTAAAAAACCTCATTTATCCTGTACCAGACCCGAACTTTCCTTTCCTTGGAGTTCATTTTACCAGAATGATAAATGGTGGCATTGAAGCTGGACCTAATGCGGTTTTAGCTTACAAAAGAGAAGGATATTCAAAGTCTGATATCAATGTAAAAGAGTTTTTAGGATCTGTTTCCTACAAAGGCTTCAGGAAAATAGCCGGGAAATACTGGAAAACTGGATTTGGTGAACTTTACCGCTCTTATTCAAAGTCAGCATTTACCAAAGCTCTGCAACAGCTATTACCGGATATAAAGAAGTCAGACCTGGTCCCGGGAGGAGCGGGAGTAAGAGCACAGGCATGTGATAAAGAAGGAGGACTAATTGATGATTTCCTTATTATTGACGGTGAAAAATTTATCAATGTTGGAAATGCTCCTTCACCTGCTGCTACATCAAGTCTTGCCATTGGAGAAAGAGTAGCCCAGTTGGCAATTGAGAAAATGAACAAATGAATTTTATTAATCTGATCTAAATTTTTCAAAAACAACCCCAAAGGCGATTCGTTTATATTTGAAAGAGAATTATGAAATCTGTGAAAGAAATTTCAGTAAAAGAATTAAAAACCTTGATAGACAATGAGGAGGATTTCCAACTCATTGATGTGAGAGAACAAAACGAATACGATTTTGCTAATCTCGGTGGAGAACTTATTCCTTTAGGTACTATTCCGGACAACATTGATAAGATTTCTAAGAATAAAAAGGTTATCATGCAATGTAGAAGTGGCAAAAGAAGTGCGGATGCGATTGTTTTTTTACAACAACATGGATTTGAAAACCTTTACAATCTTTCTGGTGGAATTCTTGCCTGGTCTGATGAGATAGATTCCTCAATTCCAAAATATTGACAAATCAGAACTACCAGCAATTAAAATTAATATCAGATAGTTTTCTTTCTCAGATAAAATAAAAGCCTGTTATTCCTCCATTTTTTCTTCTATAAAATCTCTTGATCTATACTCCATATAACTCCACTTTGATTTGGGAATCGTGAATCCAACATGCCCACCAACTTTAGGTATCTCAAGAAAAATATTTCTGCTTTCTTCTGCAAAAGAAATAGGGTAGCACTTATCTCCAAGCATAGGATCATTATCGGCGTTTACGATCAGACAAGGTCTGTCAATATTATCAAGGTATTGGTCACATGTCGCTTTCTGGTAGAAATCATCTATAGATTCGAAACCATGAATTGGTACAGTAAATTGTTCATGAAACTCATCACACAATATTAACATTAAAGTAACTAGAATAC
>CAYTFO010000089.1:3844-4289 GCA_964437135.1 uncultured Roseivirgaceae bacterium
GAAACTCATCAAAAGTTTTTATTTTTTCAATGTTACTCACATCAATAACATCGGGATGCATTTTTGATTTTATCTCAATCTTATGGATCAGCTTTTTTAAAAACCTTTTTTCATATATCCTATTTTGTTTTTTTTCTATCTCCAGCGCACTACTTTTTAAATTCACCGGAACAGAAAATGTAACTGCTCCTAAAATCTTTTTACTTAATGTTCGCTTCTCTCCTAGGTACTTCAAAGACATACTTCCACCCATAGAATAGCCTATCAGAACTATTTTTTGATAAACATCTTTTGATAAAGCCTCATCTATAACCGTGCTTAGATCTTCGGAATCACCATGGTGATAAAATCGAGGTAGCCTGTTCATCTCTCCACTACAACTTCTACAATTCCATGACATCACATCCCATCCCAGATTATGAAAAAAACTAGCCGTTCTTTTAAC
>CAYTFO010000089.1:4299-14587 GCA_964437135.1 uncultured Roseivirgaceae bacterium
GGTGCCCCGGCAGGCGATCTCGGCGGGGGAGAAGTTGGCCCAGCGCCAGCTGCTCTCCGGCACGTCGCGCCAATGGCGGTGGAATGTCGTCGTCATGGATACCTATCTGAACTACCCTCAAGCCCATGTGAGATAATAACTAGTCTGTCACTCTCCTGCCTTAACCAATCCATATCTATAAAATCGCCATCATCTAGTTCCATTCTCTGTCGTTGATAGGGAACTTCAGGTGCATCATAAAACATTGAAGGTATGATTGTTTCAAAATGTCCATTGATCATCCAAAAAGGTTTCTTCTTATACTGTGACCGTTTAACGTTAGGCATAACCAAAGATGTAAGACTTAAATGAAAAATGAAAAATTATTCATTATTTCGCAGTGAGTTTATTTTTAAGACAGCTAGAGATATTATGACCAAAGCCATTCTCTCAATTCTTTTTTTCCTAATTTCATTTTTAACAATTGCTCAAAAAATTCAATTAGTAAATGAAGAATATGGTTCTCCTGTCAGTGAAGTATTTGTTTACAACCAGGATCAAAACAGAATACAAATTTCCGACAGATTAGGGTACATAGATCTTGCTGAATTTCAAGTTAACGACACCCTTTACTTTCAACATCCGAGCTTTAAAACTGTTTCATATCCATACCCTGAATTAACTAATAGAAATGTCATCGAACTTAAAGAAAGGATCATAAGATTTGATGAAGTTGTGATTTCAGCAAATAAATTTCAAGAGAAAAGAATTGAGATTTCTCAGGATGTTATAAGCCTTTCAGGAAAAGAAATCGAATTCTCTAACCCCCAGACCTCAGCAGATCTATTATCCAACTCTGGTTTGGTATTTGTCCAAAAGAGTCAGTATGGTGGCGGAAGCCCCACACTAAGGGGTTTTGCAGCAAATTCCGTTCTTCTTGTTGTGGATGGTATTAGGTTAAATAACGGAATATATCGTTCAGGTAATCTACAAAACGTAATAAACATTGATCCTAATTCTATCTCTTCCACCGAAGTTGTATTTGGGCCGGGATCGGTAATGTATGGAAGTGATGCTCTGGGAGGTGTTATGGATTTCAGAACAGAATCTCCGGATTTCTCTATGGATGAAAGTCTCTCTTTAAAAGGTTCAGTATTTGGAAGATACTCATCTGCTGCAAATGAAAAAACTGGACATTTTGATATTAATATCGGAAAAAGGAGAATAGCTTATTTCGGATCTTTTTCTTACAGTAACTTAGGTGATCTTGAAGCAGGATCCCGAAGAAGTAAAAATTATGAAGGTTTTTTTGAAAGAGATTTTTATGCAAAACGTGTAAATGGACAGGATCAGCTAGTCGAAAACAGCAATCCTGATCTTCAAAAATTTAGTGGTTATGATCTCTATAACCTCATTCAAAAAATATCATTCATTGTCAATGATAATACTACCGCTACTTATTCTTTTTATTACAGCAACACAATAGACATCCCAAGATATGACAGACTAACCATTCCAGTCGGTGATACAGATTCTCTTCAGTTTGCAGAATGGTATTATGGTCCGCAAAAATGGTTAATGCATGCTATAAACCTTGAAAACTTCAGTAAGTCTAAACTCTATGATCGGATGCAATTTAATGCTTCATATCAAAAGTATAATGAGAGTAGAAATGACAGGAGATTTGGAAATGTTAGCCTTAGAAATCAAAACGAAAATGTCGATATTTTTACTTCAAGCATAGATTTTGAAAAGTCCATTGGTGATTCAAGAATCCTCTACGGTGTCGATGGTTTTCACAATATTATAGATTCAGAAGCAACCCGAACAAATATTGAAACCGGTGAAATATCTCCAACTGGAAGCAGATACCCGGGAGGTGGGAGTACCTATAGTTCGTTGGCAGCTTACGCAAGTTTTAGGACCAACATTTCGGATAAACTTAGATTTACTTCAGGTTTACGATTCAACCAAGTTTGGCTATCAGCTGAAACTACTAATGAAGACACTCAACTAGTATTATTTGAAAATCTTGATATTAGTAATCAGGCATTAACCGGTTCATTTGGATTTATTCAAAGTTTATCGAAAAAAACCACAATAAACTATCTTTTTTCAACTGGCTTTAGATCACCAAATATTGATGATATTGGAAAAGTATTTGAATTGGATGATGAAATTTTAATAGTACCAAATCCTGATTTAAAACCCGAGTATGTTTATTCAGGTGAGATCAATTTCCGACACAATATTTCTGACATATTTCAGATTGAAGTTGTAGGCTTTTATAGCTTACTAAATAGTGCGATAATAAGAGGACCTTATGAAATAAATGGACAGGAGACGATTGTAATTGATGGAGAAGAGAAACAATTACGAGCACAAATAAATGCCAGTTCAGCAAATATCTATGGAGGAAGCATCCGTCTTAAAGGGTTAATTAATGAAAATATTTCATATGAATCTGTACTTTCAGCTAACGAAGGAAGAACGGAAAGTGGGGAACCTATCAGACATGCTACACCTGTTTTTGGCAGAACTCGATTGATGTATCAAAAAGAACATTTAACTCTTTCATTAACAGGTAATTATAATTTCACAAGAAAAGGTGAAAACATGCCTGATGCAGAGTTTATTGATAAAGACTATTTATATACCGATATTGGTTCTCCTGGTTGGTTTACTCTTACTGCAAGAATTGGATATAGCTTTTCAAACATAATTGATTTGGAAGCTGGTGTAGAAAATATCCTTGATCAACATTACAGACCATATTCATCTGGTATTAGTGCTGCAGGAAGGAATTTCTACATTACAACAAAATTCAATTTTTAATTTCCCAAACTAAATGCCCTGGTAATATTGAATCCAAGATGTATATCACCATCCCAAAAATTGCCAGTAGTTTCACCTATAAATCCCTTTTCGATCATTTGCTGTGCATTGGTGATGTGTAATTGAAAAACATGACCGCCTGTTTCTAAATCTACTCCAAAAGCAAGAGCATCGTAGTAGAGATCTGCATCCTGGTTTAATGTTGGGTAATATTCAATATTGATTCCAACCCTATTGGTGATGAGGTATCTTCCCCCTAAACCTAAAGCTATCAGACTATTTACTTCATCAGCTTCAAAAACATAGTTTCTGTGAACAAGAGTAGGACTTACCTGAAGTGAAAGTCTGTCCGTAAATCTTCTTGCTATATTTAATTGCGCAGTATAAGCAAATCTATGAACAGGCTCATAGTCTTCCCTATCCTGAAAAAATTCATCAGTTCTCATTGCCATACTCACGAAAGGAGTAATTGTAACCGGAGACTTTTCAGTTTGATTCAACAACTTATATTTCAAATAGAAATCATAAACTTTATTGAAAGAGGATCTTCCAAAACCGACAGTAAAATTATCAGTCAAAGAGTAGTCAAGACCTAAACGAATTTGAGCAAAATCTAGTCCAAATAAATCATTAAACCCTGAGTTGATTGTACCGAATCTGTGACTTATTATAAAAACCAGGGTGTTTTTCTTTCTTACCTCAACAGTATGCCCATTGATAAGTCTGGTTCCCTTAAAAACAGAAGGAGTGTATTCAGCTGCATTATCTTTTTCATCAAGTAACGCCATTAAATCATCCTGTGAGAATGCAGGTAAAGAAATAAGCATTCCCAGGACTATTAAGCTTGTTAATCTTCTCATAATGGTTTGAATTTGAAATAAACATCCACGGCAACATCTTCTGCGATGTTGTAGATTACCGCCCTTGGAATCTTTATCTTATAATTTTTTAAATGAATATTGAAGTCCGTTTGAATTGTGATTTCGTCATTTTTTCTTTTAAATATACCTTCAAGTTGTATTTCTTTTTTAACTCCATGAATATCCATAATACCCACTGCTTTAGCTTTGCCTTCTGTTTCATTTATGCTATCAAACTTCCCTGAAAAATAAGCAAAAGGGTATTTTTCAGTCTCCATATAATTCTCATTGAAATGTTCCTGCATCAATGATTTTTTGAATTGGAATCCTGTAATTGGAATTTTAAAAGCGAATGTTTTATTTTCTATGTCTATCGCGCTGGATCCTTCGGTATTAAAAGCTTCGATATCCTCTAAAGGAGCATCTGAAAAAAAATGAACATAGGAACTGTCTGAAATAAACCTCTGGGCCTTGACGGTAATAAGGCCTGGTAGCAAAACAGTAAAAAGAATTAAAATGAAATTCTTCACCTTTAATTATCTAATGAACCACATTCAACCCAATTTCTTATCAGCTCAATTTGAGCATCTGGTAACTTACCAGAAGGAGGCATAGTTCCTCTTTCCGTTCTTGATAGTATTCTTCCAGAAGCTGCAATGATTGCAGAATTACTATTTAATAGAGGTGATTGACTATTTAGATGACAGCCTGAAGTAGCACAATTTTGATTTATAATAGGTAAGATATCCGCAGAAAGACTCACTCCTATCTTTATGACATCAGATGTAGTTGAACATCCATTTCCATCTGTGACTTTAACTATATATTGCCCTGTTGACAAACCAGTAAACTCAGGTGAATCAGTAGGTTCATTTTGATTGAGCTGATATTGATAATTTCCATCACCTCCTGATGCCTGGACAACAATTTGTCCATCATTATCTCCACAACCTGAGGAAGTGATTGATATTGAAATCGCATCCGGACTACTCAATGATAAATCTTCTGTTCGCTCGCATCCCTGGCTATCACGAATCGCGACCACGTAATCACCAGCATCTAGTCCATTAAAAGTAAAATTATCTAAAAATTCATTATCCCCAAGCCTGTAAGTGTATGGAGGTTCTCCACCTGACGCCAGTATCGAAAAAGACCCTTTTTTCTGACATCCCGGTTGTATCAGGTTTTCTATATTGATTTCAAGATCAGATTCAGAGCAATCTATAACTACTTCAGATCCATTGTCAGAAGAACATGACAACAAATAAATCGCAAATGAAAAAACTAGTATTCTCCTCATTTTATGTGATAACTTAATGGTAATATGACTCATCTTCTACATTTATTAATTCCCAGGTATGATCGGATAACAAACGTACTTCTGCGATGAAATTTTCAAAAGGCATATTTTTTCCCCATTCTTTTGGTGCTACCATTGAAAGTATATCCTTTCCATTTTTCCTTTGATATAGATAGTAGATTTTATCTATCACGGGGCTGAAACCCATATCTGATTGATAAATTCTTTCCGAAACTTCAACTCTCTTTTTCAGGTATTTTGCCTGCTCGATTAAGGTTTGCATTTGTTCGTGCAGTTGTCTGTATTGACGATCTGTCTGGTCCCTCATAGCAGCAACGGCATTTCCTTTGATCCTGCCTTTATCCTCAGGTTTTATAACAGCTCCTCCTACTGTATGCGCAAACTCTATTAATCCGGGGAGATCAACTGCTTTCTCCTTTTCCTTATCCAGGTCTATTTTTGATAAATCTACTTTGTTAGTACTCACCTTATTCTTCTATAATTCTTTCTTTAAGATTCTTTTTTGCTCCCGGCCATGTTGTCCTTTGACTGATATCATAGCCTATAAAAAGCATGATCAGGATGAAAATAGCCGCAATTATGAAAAAAAGTTTCTTTGATCTTTTCATATCTAGAATAACAACCTCAATTTTGGGAATATAGTTTTAATACAAAAATATGAACATTACAGCTAAGCTTGTAGAAAAATTTGATACACAGCCTATTTCAGACTCATTCCAAAAACGTGAATTTGTAGTGGAATTTAGTGAAAACCCTCAATATCCCGAATTCCTAAAATTCGAGCTAATTCAGAATAATTGCACTCAGCTTGATCCTTTTAATATTGGTGATGAAATATCTGTTTCTTTTAATCTAAAAGGAAGAAAATGGACAGACCCTCAGGGAAATGTAAAATATTTCAATAGCCTGCAGGCATGGAGGCTGGAAAAAGCAGGAAGCGAACTTCCACAACAAACTCAGGAAGAGCCAAATACAGACTGGATGACTAACAGCGGAGAATCATCTGACGACGATCTTCCTTTTTAATGTCGTTTTTTCCTGAATGTAATTGGTATATAATCATCTGAAGGAATTCCTATATGCGCAAGTTCCCAATTAGAATCGTAATTGCCGACAAGTTGTTTAATGCATTCAACTCTATCTTCAGTTGGATAAGGACATTCCTCCCAGTAGAAAATTTCTACTCTGTAATTGTATTGTTTTTTAATTCCGTTTACTCTAACCTCAACCTCGATGTCCTGTTCTTCGTTAAGTTGAGGGATTTCAATACCGATTACACCCATAACAGTTTCGCTTTTTATGAGTTTATATCAAAAAATGTGCCTTCTGACTTAAATTACTGAATATCAAAAGGATAAAAAATACTGAAAATATTGAAGTGAACGAATACAATACATATTTGCGAACACTTTTTCCTATTATGCTAATAACCTTAGGGGTTCTTTTATTAGGATGTGATGGAGGTGACAAGACAAATAGACCATCCCCGCTCGTTAAAGACAGTCTTTCTTTAAATAACTTAAAAATTAAGCTGGAATATAGTAGTCCTGCAGTCAGGGAAAGAAAAATATGGGATGATTTAGTGCCATACTATAAAGTCTGGAGGACTGGAGCAAATGAAGCAACAATATTTGAAACCAACACAGATTTGATAATTGCAGGAAAGCAACTTCCAAAAGGAAAATATGCGCTTTTCACAATACCAGGGCCAGAAAAATGGATTGTTATTTTCAATACGGACTGGGATCAATGGGGAGCTTTTTTATATGATGGGTCTATAGATCGGGAAGGGACTGATGATCAATTACGTGTTGAAATCAAACCTGAATACAGTGAAGATTTTTCTGAAAGAATGAAAATCACTCCTGATTCAGGTTACCTAAATTTCCACTGGGAATACATAAAATTAAAAATGCCTTATAAAGAAGCTACAACTCCTTAATTGCCTCGTTTATAATTCTTACACATAATCCGGTGATTTTGTTTAATGTCTCATCACAACCGGTAATGAGAAACCTTCTTCTCATAAGTGCAGCGTCGATATAGCCAATATAAACATCATTGTTTTCCTCCCAAACAAGAATTTTAAGTGGTAGATCCAATGCAGTTGTTTGTTCACATTCAATTAACTCAGTAGTAAGGTCAGGATCTTCAAAAAGTATAACATTTGTAGGTGCAATCTCAACACCTCTTTCCTTAGCTATAACATCATGTGAAACCGTTTCAAAATAGATAAGGCTTTTGGATTTGATTACTGAAATAATTTTCTGAGTTGTAGCGGAAACCGAAGTATCAGATCTGTAAACTGTTAAATTTTGACCAGAAACACTAAAACAAAACAGTAAGATGATCCCTGCAATAAGGTTTTTCATAAAAAAGCGGTAAACTAGTTATACTGCAAAAAAGATACTAATATTGATAACAGACAAATTTTTTTTAAAGGATTAATAACTTGAGGTTAAACTTTAATTGAATAAATTGCCAATTGCTTAACCAGCAAACCGTGAAATGAATATATACACCAAATTAACTCTGTTGTGTTTATTTCTTGTAGTTACAAGTGGAAGTATACTCTTTATTTTCACAAATCAGAAGTTTAAACGTGCTTTTAGAGAGGAAATTACTTCTTCTGTTCAACAACAATCAAAAGAAGCGATAATAAATATTGACCGCTTCATCTTTTCAAGGTTAAAAGAGGTAGAATTAGCATCCAGAAATCCATATTTCACATCAAATAATATGGATCAGGAAATACTAATTGCACGCTTAAAAGAGCTTGAAGAGATCAATGATCTTTTTTATAGTTTTTCCTATTTTGACATGAACAGGGTACGCCTGGCGGATTCAAAGAGATTAAGCCTGGGTAAGCAACACGGTCTTAGGATATACTGGAATAGTATTTCTCCTGATAACCCCCTGGTAATGGATATTGCCAGATCTGAGTCATTGGGGAAGGTAGTAATGCATTTTGCTGCCTTAGTCATGGACACTAATAAAAACCCTAAAGGCGTACTTGTTGGAAGAATTCTAATTGACGAGTTGTATAACGTATTGGGAAACTTTGCTTTAACTGCAAATAAAACAAGACAACTCAATGTAAATCTGGTAGCAGAGGATGGCCTTATTCTTTATTCCAACTTATACCCCGAATCAGTATTAAAAAATAAGTATGAAAATTTTGATGAAGTAATTGATACCGATACATCAGAAGCTTTTTTTGAAACAGATGAAAGTTTGTTCTTCGTTTACCAGGAAGCTGGCTACAAAGATTATTCAGGAAACAACTGGAGATTAATATTGAGTATTACGAAAAGTGATGCCTTTAATCCAATTAGTGTAATACAATTGGAACTGATTTGGGTCATTCTTCCAGTGCTATTAGGCTCTATCATACTGGCTGTGATCGCAGCAAATATATTTGTGAAACCAATTATCAATCTGAGCAATTATGCCAGTGAGATCGGTAAAGGAAATCTGAAAGCAACGGTAGAAATAAAAACCAAAGATGAAATTGGTAATCTGGCTTTTCAATTAACAAAAACTTCAAAAGTTCTTATAAAAAGAATAGAAGATCAAAAGAAGCTAAATAAGCGTCTTGACGAACAACGTCGAAAAATGGGACGCCAGAAAATGCTTCTACAGGAAGTAAATAAGCAGGTCAGAGATAGTATTTATTATGCAGAGAGAATCCAGAAATCTCTTCTTCCGGATATAAATATTATAAAAAGATTGTTGAAAGATGCCTTCATCATTTTCAAACCAAAAGATATCGTAAGTGGAGACTTCTATTGGTTTGAAAGAATAAGATGGGGACGGCATGATTATCTGGTTATTGCTTGCGCGGATTGCACAGGTCATGGAGTGCCGGGAGCAATTATGGGAATCATGGGAAGCAACCTGCTCACAAATATTGTATATTATCAAAATATATTGGATCCCAGGAAAATACTTGCTCGACTTGATAAGTCAATAAAAATTGAATTATATCGGGAAGAAACTGATATTGTTAAAAAGGACGGTATGGAAATTGGGGTTTGTGTAATAAACCTTGATGAATACTCACTTGAATTTGCAGGTATGGGCATGCCTTTATATCTGATAAGAGACAAAAAACTTGAAGTAATAAAAGCTCCAAGATTAATGGCTGGAGGAACGGAAGGAGAAGAAAAGCAAGTTGAAAGTCTTCTTACAAATGAAAAAATAGAATTGAAGAAGGGAGACAAAATATATCTGTCGTCCGATGGCTATCAGGATCAATTTGGAGGTGATGAAGACAAGAAGTTCATGACAAAAAATTTCAGGAACCTACTTGAAAATACAAGTGACCTTACTATGGATGAACAAAAGAGTTCTTTAGAAGAGAATTTTCAGAAGTGGAAAGGAAAATCACCTCAAACAGATGATATAGCAATTATTGGTTTTGAAGTATAAGCTAGATTAAAGATTCCTGTTCAATACTCATCTCGTATAATTCATTCAGGGCTTTATTCAATTGGGAATATAATGATTCACTTAAAACCAGGTCTTGTGATGGATTTTCTAATTCTTTCATGCTCAAACCCTCTGCTCTGATTGTGTCAATAGATTTCAATACCAATCTAGACCAGGATTGAGGGGTTATATTTTCAACGCACCAATTCTTAAAATTTATTGCCTTAACTGCCATTTACTATCAATTCAACTTAAAGCCAATCAATGAAATATCGTCTGACATTCCACTGTCCCCTATCCATTCCTCTATTGTCTGATTTAAAAAGTTTTGCTGATCTTCCATTGGTTTATCTGAAGATACTTTTAATAGCTCCTCAAACTTTTCTTTTGAAAACTTAACTCCATCAGAGTTGGTTTGATTATAAAACCCATTGGTAAACATGTAATAAGAATATCCAGGCTTGATATCTATTTTTTCAGCTATTAGATCATCAATATTTTCTTCTGTATCTCCTTCAAGAACAATCATATTATTTTCATTATTGAAAACAATCATATCCTGATTAATACCGCTGTACTGAAGGGTTTGAGCGTTATTATCAATGATGGCAACAGATGCCTTAAGATCACAATACAAATCATTAGAGCCTGCTGCATCAAGCTCCTGTTTTAAGTATTTTACAATGTCACCAGTATGGAAAATCTTCCTGTCCTGAACTAATTCAGTTAAGATTGAATCAGCAATTAATGTCTTCAAAGAACCCACTATTCCTTTCCCATCAAATTCAAGAACAGCCACAGCTGTATAATCTTCAGCCCTAAAATTTAAACTTGTGGTCCAGATAAATTCCTCGCTAAAAAA
>CAYTFO010000090.1:0-14499 GCA_964437135.1 uncultured Roseivirgaceae bacterium
GTTTAACAACCGCTACCCAATATTCAGGAGCACCTTTACCTTTACCCATCCTTACTTCCGCAGGTTTCTTGGTTATTGGTTTATCTGGAAATATACGGATCCAAACCTGACCCTCTCTTTTCATTGCACGGGTCATCGCTATCCTCGCTGCCTCAATCTGCCTGCTTGTGATCCACCCTGCTTCTAAAGATTTAATTCCAAATGTTCCAAAAGAAAGTGTATGACCTCTTTGTGCCACTCCTTTTACTCTTCCTTTTTGTCTTTTTCTAAACTTTGTTCGTTTAGGCTGTAACATCTCTAAATATTTTTAAGATTACTTATCTTCTTTTTCTTTTTGGTCCATCTCCTCTTCTTCTAGAGTTACCTGATGGATTTCCTGACAATCCTACATTAGGAGACAAGTCTCTCTTTCCAAAAACTTCTCCTTTAAATATCCACACTTTAATGCCTATTTTACCGTAAACCGTATCTGCTTCTGATACTGCATAATCGATATCAGCTCTTAAAGTATGCAATGGAATTCTACCTTCTTTATATTGTTCTGATCTTGCCATTTCAGCTCCACCTAATCTACCAGAACATTTAATCTTGATTCCTTGTGCTCCAACTCTCATGGAAGAGGCTATCGCCTGCTTCATTGCTCTTCTATAACTTATTCTTGCTTTCAACTGCTGAGCTATAGATTCCCCAACTAATTTAGCATCAAGTTCAGGTCTTTTGATTTCAAAAATATTGATTTGAATATCCTTTCCAGTTAGTTGTTTAAGCTCTTCTTTCAACTTATCAACTTCAGAACCCCCTTTACCAATGACAACTCCTGGTCGTGCAGTATGTATAGTTAAAGTGATTCTTTTTAAAGTCCTTTCGATAACTACTTTTGAAATACCTCCTTTTGGTATTCTGGCAGTTAAATATTTCCTTATATTATGATCTTCTACGATTTTATCAGAAAAATCTTTTCCACCAAACCAAGCGGAATCCCATCCTTTGATGATTCCCAATCTAAGACCAGTAGGATTAACCTTTTGTCCCATTATTTATTAGTTTCAGTTTCGTTATTAACAATAGATTCAGCATTGAAATCATCTAACACGATTGTTACGTGGTTGGATCTCTTTCTTATTCTGTGAGCTCTTCCCTGAGGGGCAGTTCTCAGACGCTTAAGAATTCTTGCACTATCAACATAAATTTCTTTTATGTATAGATCAGCTTCTTCTATTTTCACATCTTCGTTTGCTGCCTGCCAATCAGATATTGCAGTCAACAATAACTTTTCAATAGATTTAGCTGCATGCTTATTCTCAAACTTCAATAGATTTAGAGCAAGGTTAACTCTTTCACCTCTGATCATATCAGCTACCAATCTCATTTTCCTTGGGGCTGTGGGTATATTTCTCAATGAGGACTTAACAGAGCCCAGTTTTCCTCCGTTTTCTTCTTTGAAAGCTTTTTCAGCTTCTTTCTGGAGACGAATCTTAACAGATTTTTTGATTTTTGTATTTTCTACTCCCTCCATTATCTCTTTCCTTTATCTTTTTTACCAACATGGCCTCTAAAATTTCGGGTAGGAGAAAATTCACCTAATTTATGACCTACCATATTTTCAGTTACAAAAACAGGTATAAATTTATTCCCATTATGCACTGCGAATGTATGCCCTACAAAGTCTGGAGAAATCATGGATCTTCTAGACCATGTTTTGATCACAGATTTCTTACCAGATTCATTCATTGCGTCCACTTTTTTCTCTAAGCGAAAGTCAATGTAAGGTCCTTTTTTTAATGATCTAGCCATTATTTTCTCTTAGTTACAATTAATTTGTTAGAATATTTATTAGGATTTCTGGTCTTCTTACCTTTTGCATAAAGACCATTTCTAGACCTTGGATGCCCTCCAGAAGACCTTCCTTCACCACCACCCATCGGGTGATCAACAGGGTTCATAGCTACACCTCTTACTCTTGGCCTCTTACCCAACCATCTGTTACGTCCTGCTTTACCTAAACGAATATTCATATAATCAGCATTGGATACTGTACCTACTGTTGCAAAACATGTATTCAATACCATTCTAACTTCTCCAGATGGCAATTTGATAGTTGAATATTTTCCCTCTCTTGCAACAAGCTGAGCATAAGAACCAGCACTTCTTGCTAATGCTCCTCCTTTACCAGGCTTCAATTCTATATTGTGAATGATTGTACCCAAAGGAATATCAGAAAGAGGCATAGCATTGCCAACTTCTGGTGCTATTCCTGAACCAGACAATAAACTGTCATCCACCTTTATTCCTTGTGGAGCAAGGATATATCTCTTCTCACCATCTGCATAGTATAATAATGCAATTCTTGCTGATCTGTTAGGATCATACTCAATAGCTTTAACAGTGGCAGGAATATTGGTTTTATCTCGTTTGAAATCGATTAGCCTCAATTTCTTTTTATGACCTCCGCCAACGTTGCGAACAGTCATTTTACCTTGATTATTCCTCCCCCCTTTGCTTTTAAGCGATTGAGTCAACGATTTTTCTGGTTTGTCTTTGGTTACTGTTTCAAAGACGGGAGCTAGCCTAAATCGTTGCCCTGGTGTTGTAGGTCTTAGTTTTTTAACCGCCATTACAAATTATATTTCGCTATAAAAATCTATTATGTCACCTTCTGAAACCTGCACAACAGCTTTCTTGAAAGAAGGTGTTTTTCCTTCAATTATACCAGATTTTGTATATCTGGATTTACTTTGTCCGGGTTGAATCATAGTATTGACACTTTCAACAGTGACACCATACTTTTTCTCAATTTCTTTCTTGATCTGAACTTTATTAGCGTTCTTTTCAACAATGAACCCATATTTACCCCCCTCATTCATTGAGGAGAATTTTTCAGTTACTAATGGTTTAATAAGTACACTCATCAGTTAAGTCCTTTTTGAAATGCTTCGACAGCACTTTCGAATAAAACAATTACATCTGAATTTGCTAGTTCGTAAGTTGATACCTGATCTGCTGTAATAACTTTAGCATTTGGTATGTTTCTAGATGAAAGCGAAACATTCTTATCCGAACTAGCCAATATGAATAAGGATTTAGAGTTATCAATTTCAATACCCTTCATTATTTCAATAAAAGACTTTGTTTTTGGTGCATCAATGCTCCAATCTTCTAGTACTTTTATGCTGTTATCTTTTGCTTTTGCTGACAAGACTGACTTTCTAGCCAGTTGCTTAACTTTTTTATTCAGCTTAAAGCCATAATCTCTTGGTCTCGGACCAAATATTGTTCCTCCACCTCTAAAAACCGGAGACTTTATACTCCCCGCTCTTGCCGTTCCTGTACCTTTTTGCTTCTTAATTTTCTTAGTTGAACCTGCAATCTCGCCTCTCTCCTTAACCTTATGCGTTCCTTGCCTTTGGTTTGCTAAATACTGTTTAACATCCAAATAAACTACATGTTCGTTTGGTTCAATTGAAAAAATAGAATCCAATAACTCTACTTCTCTTCCGGTCTCTTTTCCTTTACTATCTATTACTGCAAGTTTCATGACTTATTTTTCTAGTATAACGTAAGAGTTTTTTGCACCAGGAACCGAACCAGCAATTAAAACAAGATTCTTTTCTGGATATATTTTAGCTATCTTAAGGTTAAGAACTTTGACTCTGTTCCCACCAGTTCTTCCTGCCATTCTTAATCCTTTAAATACTCTTGAAGGAAATGAACATGCACCAATAGATCCAGGCGCTCTTCCTCTATTGTGTTGACCGTGTGTCCTTTGGCCTACACCACCGAACCCGTGTCTTTTAACTACACCTTGAAAACCTTTTCCTTTAGACGTTCCAATTGCATCAACAAAATCCTGCTCAACAAAGACGTCAGATATGTTGATTTCATTTCCCAATTTAACCTTGTCTTCAAATTCCTCTCTAAAATCTCTAAATTCTATTACCTTCTTTTTAGGTGAGGTTTTAGCTTTTGCAAAATGACCACGCAAGGCTTTTGGTGTATTTTTTTCTTTTCTATCGTCATAGGCAAGCTGAACTGCACGATATCCGTCAGTTTCCATATTTTTTACTTGCGTAACGACGCAGGGACCAGCTTCGATCAGAGTACAAGCAATATTCTTGCCTTCCTCTGTATATAAACTTGTCATCCCTACTTTTTTACCTATTATTCCAGGCATTAACTATTTGTTTTTTAACTGTTTAAAAACATTTTGTAAAAAGGACTGCAAAGATAGCAAATTGCAATCCTAAATCAAATCTTTGCTTACATATTTATCATAAAAAAAGAGAACCATTATATGGTCCTCTTTTTATATTCTAACAAATGTATTTCTATACCTTAATTTCAACATCTACACCACTAGGTAACTCAAGTTTCATTAGAGCATCAACCGTCTTAGCAGAGTTTGAGTAAATGTCAACTAGCCTTTTGTAAGTACATAATTGAAATTGCTCTCTTGATTTCTTGTTTACGTGTGGAGATCTTAAAACAGTATACTTTTCCTTTACTGTTGGTAGAGGAATTGGACCACTAACAACGGCACCTGTTGTTTTAACAGCTCTTACAATCTTCTCAGAAGATTTATCTACTAAGTTATGATCGTAGGATTTAAGCTTTATTCTAATCTTTTGATTCATTGTTTTATTCTTTTATGCTGGTTGACCTTTAACTTCAGCAATTACACTATCAGCAATATTCTGAGGAACCTGATCGTAATGAGAGAACGTAAGAGAGGCAGTTGCTCTTCCTGAAGTAATAGTTCTCAAATCAGTTACATAACCAAATAGCTCCGAAAGTGGAACATCTGCTTTTATAACTTGGGACACCCCTCTGGTATCCATTCCTTTCATGATGCCCCTTCTCTTGTTAAGATCACCAGTTACAGATCCTGTATATTCATCTGGTGTAACAACCTCTACAGCCATTATAGGCTCAAGAAGAACTGGTTTTGCTTTTTTTGCTGCTTCTTTGAAACCAATTCTAGCAGCCATTTCGAAAGAAAGTGAATCTGAATCCACGTCATGGAAAGAACCATGAAATAGTCTCACTTTCATTTTATCAATTGGATAACCAGCAAGCGGTCCGTTTACCATCGCTTCTTTGAATCCCTTTTCGATTGCAGGTATAAATTCTTTTGGAATCACACCACCAACAATCTTATTTTGGAATTGTAAACCTGCTCCACCTTCATAATCATCGTCTTGAGGAGACAATTCGAACACAATGTCAGCAAATTTTCCTTTACCACCAGTTTGCTTCTTGTAAACTTCTTTGTGTTCTACATTTGAACGGATAGTTTCTTTGTAAGCAACCTGAGGTGCACCCTGATTAATTTCTACTTTAAATTCTCTTTTAAGTCTGTCAATAATGATATCCAGGTGAAGTTCGCCCATTCCTCTAAGTATTGTCTGACCAGTGTCATGATCTGTCTCTACCTGTAGAGTAGGATCTTCTTCTACCAACTTAGATATAGCAACACCTAATTTATCAACATCAGCCTGCGCCTTAGGCTCAATTGCGTAACCAATAACTGGTTCAGGGAAAATCATAGATTCCAGAACAATCTTGTTATTTTCAGAACATAAAGTGTCTCCAGTTTTTATGTCTTTAAAGCCAACGACAGCACCAATATCCCCGCAATGCAATTGATCAATTTGATTTTGTTTGTTAGCATGCATTTGAAAAATCCTTGATATCCTTTCCTTCTTGCCTGTTCGCATATTATGAATATATGAACCAGAAGGTAAAACACCTGAATAAGATCTTACAAAGCATAATCTACCAACAAATGGGTCTGTAGCAATTTTAAAAGCTAATGCTGTAAAAGGATCTTCGGGATTTGGATATCTTTTTACCTTTTCTTCTGAATCAGGGTCAGTCCCAATTACTTCTCCTCTATCTAATGGGGAAGGAAGTAATTCCATAACATAATTCAATAGAGTTTGGACACCTTTATTTTTAAATGCTGAACCACACAACATTGGAACAAATGCCAAATCAATAGTTGCAGCTCTTAAAGCACCAATTATCTCATCTCTAGTAATTGAATCAGGATCTTCAAAATACTTTTCCATCAATCCTTCATCATATTCAGCTACAGATTCAACTAATTTCTCACGATATTCAGTAACTTCATCAACCATATCCTCAGGAATGTCGATCTCTTCATATGTCATCCCCATATCCTCTTCATTCCATATGATTGCTTTATTCTCAACAAGGTCAACCACCCCTTTGAAATTCTCTTCTGCACCAATTGGCAATTGCAGAGGTACGGCTTTTGTACCTAACATTTCTACTACTTGCTTACAAACGTTTAAGAAATCCGCTCCGGCTCTATCCATTTTATTCACAAAACCAATTCTCGCAACGCCATAATTATCAGCAAGTCTCCAGTTAGTTTCAGATTGAGGTTCCACACCATCAACTGCACTGAAAAGGAAAACCAATCCATCAAGAACTCTTAAAGACCTATTTACTTCTACAGTAAAATCAACGTGACCTGGAGTATCAATTATATTGATATGGTATTCATTGTCTTTATATGGCCAGAAAACAGTAGTTGCAGCAGAAGTAATTGTAATACCTCTTTCCTGTTCTTGTTCCATCCAGTCCATAGTAGCAGCGCCATCATGAACTTCACCAATTTTGTGACTTACACCAGTATAATATAGTATTCTTTCAGTGGTAGTTGTTTTACCAGCATCAATGTGTGCTGCAATTCCTATATTCCTGGTAAATTTTAAATCTCTTTTTGCCATCTTAATAGTTAGTATTAGAATCTGAAATGTGAGAATGCTTTATTCGCCTCAGCCATTCTATGTGTATCATCTTTCTTTTTCACCGCAGCACCTTCGCCTTTGGAAGCAGCAAGAATTTCACCGGCAAGTCTTTCCTTCATAGTTTTCTCTCCTCTCAGTCTTGCATACTTTATCATCCACTTTATGCCCAAAGATATTTTTCTGTCTGGTCTAACTTCTACTGGAACCTGAAATGTAGCACCCCCAACTCTTCTACTTTTCACCTCAACTGCAGGCATTATATTTTGCAAAGCGCTCTTAAATGTTTCAAGACCATTTTCTCCGGTTTTATCTTCTACAATCTTTACCGCATTGTAAAAAATAGAATATGATAAACTTTTGTTTCCCTGCACCATCAGATTATTTACAAATCTTGTGACTAAAGTATCTGAATAGATCGGATCAGGTAAGAGATATCTTTTTTTAGGCTTAGCTTTTCTCATTTCTTAACTTAATTACTTTTTATCTTTTGGTCTTTTAGCACCGTATTTAGATCTTCTTTGTAGTCTTCCATTAACACCTGCTGTATCTAAGGCACCTCTAACAATATGGTACCTTACTCCTGGAAGATCTTTTACTCTACCTCCTCTAATTAGAACTATTGAGTGCTCCTGAAGATTGTGACCTTCACCAGGAATATAGGCATTAACTTCTTTACCATTTGTTAGTCTAACTCTGGCAACCTTTCTCATGGCTGAGTTTGGCTTTTTCGGAGTTGTAGTATATACCCTCGTACAAACACCTCTCCTTTGTGGACAAGAGTCAAGTGCGGGTGATTTTGACTTTGAAGTAAGTTTCTTTCTTCCTTTTCTTACTAACTGCTGTATAGTAGGCATTTATAATAAATTTCTAGTGTCTAAAATTTTGGAACGCAAAGATAGAATTATTGTTGATATATCACAATTTAAATATTGCATTTTTATGCTTCCCCTACTGTTCCTCCGAAATTAATTGGAAATTTAGGAGCTTCCTCTACCTGTTTCACTGGTCCAAATGTTTTTTCGTATTTCGTAATATTCTCTTCAAGAGCCTTTAATAGTCTTTTGGCGTGTTCTGGAGTAACAACAATTCTTGATTTAACTTTCGCCTTAGGAACTCCAGGCATAAGTCTAATAAAGTCAATGACAAACTCGCTGCTTGAATGTGCGATCATAGCCAGATTAGCATAGATACCCTCCGCTGTTTCCTCGGAGAGTTCTATGTTTATCTGGTTACTTTTATCTTTTTTCTCTTCTTCAGCCATCATTCTCCAGTTAACTCTTCTACTCTGGCTTCCTCTCTTGATGCAACTAAAGTTTCATACTCTTCTTTTGATGCAACAATCTTGTTTTGGAATTGCCTCATTCCAGTTCCAGCAGGAATTAAATGTCCAACTATAACATTTTCTTTTAGGCCGATAAGATTATCTGCTTTACCTCTAATTGAAGCTTCACTTAAAACTTTAGTAGTTTCCTGGAATGATGCAGCAGAAATAAAACTTTCAGTTCCTAAAGATGCCTGAGTTATTCCTTGCAATGTTGGCTTACTCACTGCTGGTTCTGCATTTCTAACCTGAACTGCCTTCATATCTCTCCGCTTAAGATTTGAGTTTTCATCTCTTAATCGTCTACTTGTAATAATCTGGCCAGGCTTCAGGGTTTCGCTGTCACCAGCGTCAGTTACAACTTTTTTATCCATCATGTTGTCGTTCTCTTCCATGAAACTGAACCTATCAACAACCTGATTGGTAAGGAAATTTGTATCGCCAGCATCTATAATGATAACCTTTTGCATCATCTGTCTAACGATAACCTCAATGTGCTTATCATTAATCTTAACACCTTGAAGTCGGTAAACTTCCTGAATTTCATTTACAAGATATTCCTGAACAGCAGTAGGTCCCTGGATTGATAATATATCAGCAGGAGTAATTGCTCCATCAGATAATGGTTCTCCAGCCTTTATAAAATCATTATCCTGAACTAAAATATGTTTAGAGAGAGGAACAAGATATCTCTTTTTAACTCCATCTTTTGACTCGATGAAGATCTCTCTATTTCCTCTTTTGATACCTCCATAAGTAACAACTCCATCAATTTCAGTTACAACTGCCGGATTTGAAGGGTTTCTAGCTTCAAATAATTCCGTAACTCTTGGAAGACCTCCAGTGATGTCTCTCGACTTACCAGTTTTTCTTGGTATTTTGGCTAGTACCTGACCAGATTTTATAGCCTGACCATTAGATACTGCAAGGTGAGCACCTACTGGTATATTATATGATTTAGAATCATCAGCGTATTCTACTACAATCGCAGGATTTTTTGTTTTATCTTTTGTATCGATAATTACTTTTTCCCTGTGACCAGTCTGCTCATCCGACTCTTCCTTGTAAGTTACACCTTCAATAATTGCATCAAATGCAATCTTTCCATCAAATTCTGAAAGTATAACAGCATTGTAAGGATCCCAGAAACAAATTTCCTGGTCTTTTGCAACCTTATCACCATCTTTCACTTTCAAAATAGCTCCATAAGGAACGTGATTACTAATTAGAACTTTATCTTTCTTTTGATTAAGTATCTTTATCTCCCCAGATCTTCCCATGACAATTTGAATTTCATTGCCATCTTCATCTTTTGATTTGACTGTCCTCAATTCATCAAATTCAATCACGCCTTCAAACTTGGCTCTTATACTTGCTTCAACTGCAATATTGGACGCAGTACCACCGACGTGGAAAGTTCTCAATGTAAGCTGAGTACCTGGTTCACCTATTGATTGAGCTGCAATTACACCAACTGCTTCCCCTTGCTGCACCATGCTACCTGAAGCTAAGTTTCTTCCATAGCATTTCGCGCAAACACCCTGCTTAGTTTCACATGTCAATGGTGATCTGATCTCTACAACTTCAATACTAGTTGATTCAATTTTATTTGCCTTTTCCTCCGTAATCTGCTCACCAGAACTTACGATAAGTTCGTCTGTAATTGGGTCGAAGATGTCATGAACTGATACTCTACCAAGTATTCTCTCAGAAAGTGGCTCAACAACCTCCTCATTATCCTTCAATGCACTAACAGATAATCCTCTTAAAGTACCACAGTCTTCTTCATTTACTACTACATCCTGAGCTACGTCTACTAATCTTCTAGTTAAATATCCAGCATCAGCAGTTTTAAGTGCTGTATCTGCAAGACCTTTACGAGCTCCATGTGTTGAAATGAAATACTCTAGAACATCCAGACCTTCTTTGAAATTTGACAGGATTGGGTTTTCAATTATCTCTCCAACGCTTCCCTGCAGATTTTTTTGAGGTTTAGCCATTAAACCTCTCATACCACCAAGTTGTCGAATTTGTTCCCTTGATCCTCTCGCACCAGAGTGCATCATCATGTAAATAGAATTAAATCCCTGATCATCTTCTTCCAGTTGTTTCATTAAAGTAGATGTCAGTTGAGTGTTTGTACGAGTCCAAATATCAATAACTTGGTTATATCTTTCATTATCAGTGATAAGACCCATCAAGTAATTGTTCCATACAGCATCGACTTCCTGCTTGGCTTGCTCTACAAGTTCAATTTTTTCATCAGGTATTTTAATATCCCCTAACCCCATTGATAAACCTCCCTTGTAGGCCATTTGGAATCCAAGGTCTTTAATATCATCAAGGAATTTGGCTGTTCTGGCCATCCCAACGATTTTAAAGACGTGTGCTATTGTTTTCTGAAGTTTCTTTTTGGTTAAAAGTTCATTGATGTAACCAACTTCTTCAGGTACAAATTGATTAAATAAAATTCGACCCGCAACAGTTTCAATTATCTTAGTTTCTAATTCACCGTTTTCATTCCTTACAGAAGTTCTTACTTTGATATAAGCATGTTTCGAAACTCTTCCTTCATTCAGGGCAATAATCACTTCCTGAGGACTATAAAATGTAATCCCTTCCCCTAATACTTGGTTATCATCTGTTGATCTTCTTCCTTTAGTAACATAGTACAGACCAAGAACCATGTCCTGAGATGGAACTGCAATAGGAGCTCCGTTTGCAGGGTTTAAAACATTGTGTGAAGAAAGCATCAATAAAGAAGCTTCAAGAATTGCTTCATGACCAAGAGGTACGTGAACAGCCATTTGGTCACCATCAAAATCGGCATTAAATGCTGTACATACAAGAGGGTGAAGTTGAATAGCCTTACCTTCAATTAACTTTGGTTGAAATGATTGTATACCAAGTCGGTGCAATGTTGGAGCCCTGTTAAGAAGAACAGGGTGACCTTTAAGTACATTTTCCAGGATATCCCATACAACAGGGTCTTTTCTATCCACTATTTTCTTAGCAGATTTAACTGTTTTAACAATACCTCTTTCAATCAGCTTTCTAATAATAAATGGCTTAAATAGCTCGGCTGCCATATCCTTAGGAAGTCCGCATTCATGCATCTTAAGTTCTGGACCTACAACAATTACAGAACGACCTGAATAATCAACCCTTTTACCTAAAAGGTTTTGTCTGAATCTACCCTGTTTTCCTTTAAGCATGTCGCTTAAAGATTTCAAGGCACGGTTGCCATCAGATCTTACTGCATTTACTTTTCGAGAATTATCAAAAAGAGAATCAACTGCTTCCTGAAGCATTCTTTTCTCATTTCTGAGAATAACTTCAGGTGCTTTAATATCAATTAATCTTTTTAATCGATTATTTCTAATAATAACCCTTCTATATAAGTCATTTAAATCAGAGGTTGCAAATCTTCCACCATCCAAAGGCACTAAAGGTCTCAATTCAGGCGGTATAACAGGAACCATTCTGATTATCATCCATTCTGGCCTATTTTCAATTCTGGTTCTTGCATCTCTGAATGCCTCTACAACTCTCAGTCTTTTTAATGCTTCTGCTTTTCTTTGTTGAGAGGTATCAGTTGCAGCCTGATGTCTAAGTTCATATGATTGATTATCTAAATCAATTCTTGATAGAAGCATTTCCAAAGCTTCAGCTCCCATTTTTGCAATGAACTTATTAGGGTCATCATCATCTAGCATTTGATTCTCTCTTGGAAGCTTATCAAGAATATCTAAATATTCGTCTTCCGTAAGAAAATCTAGCTTATTAATTCCATCTTCTTCTTTTACACCTGGCTGGATTACTACATATCTCTCGTAATAGATGATTTGATCTAGCTTTTTAGTAGGCAGACCAAGTAGATAGCCTATTTTATTTGGCAAAGATCTAAAATACCATATATGCGCCACCGGAACTACTAGTTCTATATGGCCCATTCTCTCTCTTCTAACTTTCTTCTCTGTAACTTCTACTCCGCATCTATCACAGATTATCCCTTTGTATCGGATTCTCTTATATTTTCCACAGTGACATTCCCAATCTTTAACAGGGCCAAAAATTCTTTCGCAGAATAATCCACCCATCTCAGGTTTGTATGTCCTGTAATTAATTGTTTCAGGCTGAGTAACTTCTCCATGTGAACTTTCTAAAATTGATTCTGGAGAAGCTAAGCTTATCGTGACTTTTGAAAAGTCATTTGTAAGTTTTTTGTTTTTTCTGAATGCCATATTTTTATCAATGAGCCTATCAGGCAATGATTACAAATTATTCTAATGTGATTTCAAGTGCAAGACCTCTTAATTCATGAACCAGTACATTAAATGATTCAGGAATATTCGGCCTATTCATATTCTCCCCTTTGACAATTGATTCGTACGCCTTAGCACGACCAATTACGTCATCAGACTTTATGGTAAGGATTTCCTGTAGAACATTTGCAGCACCAAATGCTTCAAGTGCCCAAACCTCCATTTCTCCAAATCTCTGACCACCAAATTGAGCTTTACCGCCAAGAGGCTGCTGTGTAATAAGTGAATAAGGACCTATCGATCTTGCATGCATTTTGTCATCAACCAGGTGTCCCAGTTTAAGCATATAAGTAATACCAACAGTCACTGGCTGATCAAATTTTTGCCCTGTTAATCCATCGTATAAATAAGATCGGCCAAATGATGGTAAACCTGCATCAGAAAGTTCTTTTTGAACTTCATCTTCTGTTGCTCCATCAAAAATTGGGGTCGCATATTTTTTGCCAAGTTTTAGACCAGCCCAACCAAGAACCGTCTCATAAATCTGACCTATATTCATCCTTGAAGGCACACCTAATGGATTAAGAACAATATCCATTGGAGTTCCGTCTTCCATGAATGGCATATCTTCTTCACGTACAATTTTCGCGACAACACCTTTGTTACCATGTCGCCCTGCCATCTTATCACCCACTTTTAATTTACGTTTTTTAGCAACATAAACTTTCGCAAGCTGTACAATTCCAGCAGGCAATTCATCTCCTACCTCAAGAGTGAATCTCTCTCTTTTAAATACACCAGAAACTTCATTTCTCTTAATTATGTACCTTTTTATGAGCTGATAAATGAGATCATTGGTATGTTCATCATTCGTCCAATTCTCAATATTCAGGTCACTAATTAAATTAGCTTCTTCAGGTACGTTATAATTAGATTCATCTCTGAAAACATTCTTAGGAGGGAATAAATTCTCTTCAATATTCTTCTTAGAGAATTTAACTCCTTTAGACATTATCTCTTCACCAAACTTATGTTTGATTCCGTTACAAGTCTTTCCTTCTAATAGCTGAGCAAGTTTGCCAATCATCTCGGCTCTTATCTCATTCAGTTGACTACTATATCTGGATTTTAACAGCTCAACTTCTTTCTTAGTTCTAGCTCTTAATTCTTTATCTTTCTTAGGTCTGGAAAATAACTTTGTATCGATTACAACTCCTCTAAGTGAAGGTGATGCCTTTAAAGAAGCATCTTTTACATCTCCCGCTTTATCTCCAAAAATAGCTCTTAGTAGATTTTCTTCGGGAGTTGGATCTGTCTCACCTTTAGGGGTTATTTTTCCAATAAGTATATCTCCTTCTTTTATTTCTGCACCTGTCCTAATAATTCCATTTTCGTCAAGATTTTTTACAGCTTCTTCACTAACATTTGGAATTTCAGATGTAAGTTCTTCTTCTCCTCGCTTTGTGTCCCTTACTTCCAGCTCAAACTCCTCAATATGTATTGAAGTAAATATATCTTCACGAACAACCTTTTCAGAAATAACAATAGCATCCTCAAAGTTATAACCCTGCCAAGGCATGTATGCAACTAAAAGATTTCTTCCAAGAGCTAGCTCACCATTTTCTGTTGCAAAACCTTCACAAAGTGGTTGACCTTTTACTACCTTATCACCTTTCTTTACAATAGGCTTTAGGTTTACACAGGTATCCTGATTAGTTCTTCTGAATTTTGTAAGTTGATATTCTTTACTAGCAGAATCAAAAGAAATTAATTTCTCATCCTCTGTTTGCTCATACCTAACAACAATTTTCTTAGAATCAACATATTCTACTTCACCATTTTCTTCAGCAAGAACAAGCGCCCTTGAGTCAAGTGCAACTCTTCTTTCAAGTCCTGTTCCAACTATTGGGGCCTGTGGTTTCAATAATGGTACAGCCTGTCTCTGCATGTTTGAACCCATCAAAGCTCTGTTTGCATCATCGTGCTCTAAGAATGGGATCATAGATGCTGCCACTGACACAATTTGATTAGGCGCAACATCCATGTATTTCAGGTCATTTGGTTCAACAAGCGGAAAGTCTCCCTCAAACCTGGCTTTAACTCTATCATTGATAAATTTACCATTATCCTTCAGTGG
>CAYTFO010000091.1:0-6474 GCA_964437135.1 uncultured Roseivirgaceae bacterium
GGCGGCGCTGAACCGGCGCCGGAAGAGGCGACGGCTGAAGTCGAAGCGCCGGCCGAAGAGGCCGCCCCGGCCGAGGAAGAAGCTCCGGCCGAAGAAGAAGCGATGGAGGAAGAGGCTGCGCCGGCAGAAGAGGAGATGGCCGAAGCGGTCGTGTCCGGCTGTGAGGACCCGCTGGGCTGCGTGGTCTACGCCCCCGATGAACCGATCCGCCTCGCCTCCGCCCTGGTGACCTCCGGCCCCAACGAAACCCTCGGCATCGACGCCCAGACCGGCGTCGAGATCGCCATCCAGGATCGAGGGCCGGTGGCCGGCCACCCGGTCGAATTGCAAGCCGAGGACGCCCTCTGCTCCGCCGAAGGAGGCCAGACCGCCGCCACCAAGATCGCCTCCGACGAGAGCATCGTGGCTGTGGTCGGCCACAACTGCTCCAGCTCCTGCACCCCGGCCGCCCCCATCTACGACGACGCCGGGTTGATCGAGAACCCCTTCGCCAAAATCCCCAAACTCAACAACGAACCCGGACTAGTGCAAAAGTTAAAAATGAAAATGTAAATATGGACTTGCCTTTGTCAGATGGTGAATATGCAATTTCTGTTTTTCATGATCTAAATGGCAATCAGGAACTTGATAAGAACTGGATGGGAATTCCAACTGAACCTTATGGGTTTTCAAATAACGCACGAGGAAAGTTTGGTCCGCCTACCTATAATCAATGTAAGGTCAAAATTATCGATGGAACTACCAGGTTAACCATAAAACTAGATTAAATGCCGAATAACCTGCTTAAAGAATTTATTTCTTCATTGATCATCTTCATAGTCGGAGGAAGTATCCAGACTTATATTTTTTGTTCTGACTGTACAGATCTAAGCAGAATTCTTTGGATGTTTTCTTATTCAGGTGTTTTATGGATTCTTTTATGGAAAGGTAGCGAATGGAATTTCACTTTAAATGAAAAGTATATTTCCTGGATTGAAACACCCTTAAAAAGATTATCCGCCAGTGTTCTTGGTATAGCCATAATTACTTTCATGGGTTATTATGGAAATGATATCCTATTTAATGTGATTTTTTGGGGTAATTCTTTTGAGGAGTATCGGAGTTCTTTTGATATCACAGATATTTACATACCCTTAGTTGTTTGCTATGGTATAAATTTGATTATGTACGGTAGGGGTTTTTTATATAGATGGAGAGAAGAAGCCATCAACCTGGAGAAGCTCAGAACAGAACACGTTAACTCCCAGTATGAAACATTAAAAAACCAGGTAAATCCACATTTTCTTTTTAATAGTCTCAATGCGTTGAGCTATTTAGTTTATGATGATCAGGATAAAGCCGTAACTTTTATTCGTAAACTGTCAGAAGTCTACCGGTATGTTTTGGATAACAGAGATGTAAAACTGGTAAGTATTCAGGACGAATTGGAGTTTGTAAATTCATTTGTTTTTCTTCAAAAAATAAGGTTTGGGGATAACCTCAATGTTAAAATTGATATTCCGGAAGATCTTCCAAAGTATGTACCTCCGTTAGCACTTCAAACACTTGTTGAGAATGCAATAAAACACAATGTAGTTTCTGAAAAGTATCCACTCAATTTAAGTATTAAAAAAACAGAAGGAGACTCATTAGAAATAAAGAATACCATAAAGGAAAAACTCAATAGTACCTCTACAGGAATTGGACTTCAAAATCTCACAAAAAGGTATGAGTTTTTAAGTGATAGAAAATTTGAATATGGAAAAGTAGGTGATCAGTTTATTGTTCATTTGCCATTGTTAAATTATCAAACCTGATATAATGAAATACATTATAATTGAAGACGAAAAGATAGCTGCTGATCGATTGAGAAACCTTATTTCAGAATTAAGACCGGATTATCGTCATCTATTAAGGATTGACTCTGTCGAGTCTGCTGCCATATCCCTGAAAGCGCTACAACCAGATGTCATATTTATGGATATACAACTTGCGGATGGTCTTTCGTTTGATATTTTCGATCAGGTTCAGATTGAGACTCCTATCATATTTACTACCGCTTATGATCAGTATGCAATTCAGGCCTTTAAAACCAATAGCATTGATTATTTATTGAAACCAATAGATAAGAAAGAACTTGAGTCTGCCATAGAAAAGTTTGAAAAGCATGTTCATAGTGATCCGCAGGAACAGGTGATTCAAATTACTCAGTCTTTAAAACCGGAAGGAAAGGAAAGGTTTGTAGTTAGAGTAGGGGAGCATTTAAAATCTATAAAGACTGAAGATATAAAGTTGTTTTATAGCCAGGACAAAACTACCTATTTATTTACAACTGAAAACAGAAGGTTTCCTTTGGATTATACTATTGAAAAACTGGAAATGCTTGTTTCATCTGAATATTTTATGAAAATATCCCGGAAGTTTATCATTAACATAGATCATATAAAAGATATAATTGCATTTACCAATTCGAGACTTGAAATAAAGGTTGATGGTTATGATGATGAACAGATAATTGTCGCCCGCGAAAAAGTAAGTGAGTTCAAGGCATGGCTGGATAGATAGTAACTTTTAGTTGTACCTCTAACCATCTGGTAAGATTATCCAAATCCTGAATTGAATTGATTTCAAAAAGAGGTTTTCCGTATTTTTTTGACAGTTCTATCTCCGATTCTGTTCCGAAACCACCCGGTAATGCCACTATGCATTTCGCAGATTTGATGATTATGTGATTTCTGGATTGAGATGAAACACCTTCTTTGCCGGATTTTGGGAGATGTGTAAGTATTGCTAGTTCCACAAATTCATTTGGGTATCCGGGTTTATCGTGAAATGTGTTATGCTCATCTGATGGAATGATACCTATGGACATTCCTTTTCGATTACTTTTATTACAAAAACTTTCAGCAACAGATCGCATTACACCTTGTCCACCTCCAGTCAGTAAGTGAACAGGAAACGTTGAGATAATTTTACCTGTTTCTTTACATAATTGATCGTTTGCGTGTTTTCCTGAGCCAATTACTGCTACAATTGGATACTTTTTTAATCGCATTCTTTTTGTTTAGATAATTTATATTTAATATTAAAAAAATTATAATACTAGTCATCACCACATTTTAAAAATGACTCTTGAATTACCTGATAATAGTATAGAAAATCTAAAAATCAGGCCTTCATCATCACTTATTGAGATGCTTGATTATAATGGAATTAAAAAAACATTAAGAGTCAAGTACAAAAAAGGAAGGCATAAAGGAAAAATCAGAGAATACTCCAGTGTTGATCCTGATTTATTTTCCAACATTATTTCATCGGAATCTGTAGGGCGTTCAGTCCTTAAAATGGCAAGCGAACATAAGGGTACTTATGTGAGGAATTGGCCTGCTCTGAATTGGCTCAACTCTATATTTGCTTAAGCCAGTTCTCTTAAATCTACGGGTACAACTTTTGATATTCCCTGCTCTATCATAGTAATCCCATAGATTATATCCGTACTGGCCATAGTTCGCTTATTGTGTGTCACAATAATAAATTGTGAATCAGTACTAAACTCACGAATTATCTGATTGAATTTGTCAATGTTGGCATCATCAAGGGGCGCATCAACTTCATCAAAAATACAGAAAGGAGCTGGTTTCAGAAGATATATTGCAAAAAGCAAAGAGGTTGCAGTTAGAGTTTTCTCTCCACCTGACAGCTGATTAATCGTCAATGGACGCTTCCCTTTTGGCTTAGCAATTATATCAATTGATGATTCAAGTGGATTCTCAGGATCCGTGAGATAAACATCACAATCATCTTCATCAGTAAATAATGTTCTGAAAACTTTCACGAAATTTTCTTTTATTTTCCCGAATGCATCCAGAAATGTTTCTTTGGCGACCGTATCGATTTCTTCTATCGTTTCAAGAAGTGATTCCTTAGCCTTGATCAGGTCCTCTTTCTGCCCGGAAATGAAATCATACCTTTCTTTTATTTCTTCATAAGCTTCCATTGCCATGGGATTTATGGGTCCCATATTATCAAGCCTGTTTTTAAGCTTTTCTACAATAGATTTAATTTCCTGTTCAGATTTGTTTTCAAAATCAGGGTTCTTTTCAGTAGTCAGCTGATCAAAATCTATATTGAACTCAACAGATAAACGGTCTTTTACAGAATTCAGAGCCATTTTAATTTCGTTCAATTGATTCTGCCATTGCATCAATACATGATCAGCTGTTTCTCTTTGGCGCTGAATTTCTCTTATATTTTTCTCCTCTTCATCAATTTTTCCACGTGTGTGGTAGTATTCTTTCTCAGCTTCATTTACTCCAAGTTCTATAGTCTCTTTCTCCTCATACATGCCAACCAGATCATCATCATTCTCTGCTGACTTTTTTACTAATTCATATAGATCTTTTTCCGCATGGCTTAGTTCTTCTGAATTTCTTTCAATTCTTTCAATTGAACTATTGTATGATTCTTCCTTATATGAAATTTCCTGCGTGATGCTATTTAGCTTGTTTTGCTGCCTGTGAAAAAGAACATTTTCTTCATTAAATGCCTGTGATTTCACAGAAAGCAGTTCATTGAATTTTTCTAATTCTTCTCTTTTTGCATCAATTGCCTCCTTAAAACTTTCAAGTCCTTCTGATTCTTTGGTATGTTTTGGTTTTAAATCTTCAAGATCATTAGTCAGTTCTTCTATCTGAATCTGGATATCTACTTTTCTTAAGGAGTTGCTGGAAAGTAGATTGTGAAACTGTTCCTGTTTTGTTTTTACAGTGGCATAAGTTTCGTTTATCACATTTATTTCATCCCGGGCTTCTTCCAGTTCATTTGATTTATCAGCTACAGTCAAATTTTGCAATTCAGATTGAGCATCTGAAAGTTTATTTGAGATTTGATCCTGTTTTGAATGCAGGTCCTTTATTTCTTTGCTGAGTTTCTCGAGGTTTTTAGCCCTCCCAATTCTTTTTCCTTCGAAAAGACCGACGGAGCCACCTGAAAAGCTAAATGACCTTTTAGTTATCTTACCAGATTTATGAATGAGTGTTATTCCCTCTGTATTAGGCATATCTTCAGTATCATAAACACATACATTGCCTAAAAGATGTTTGATAAGGTTGGAATATAAATTATCGTACTCTATAATTTCTAAAGCTGAAACACAATTCTGAATATCTGGTAAGTCGGATGATTTATAATTTTCCAGTTGATCAAGAATGAAAAAGTTTGCTTTTCCCCGAGATGAATCATAAAGCAGTGAAATAGCCTCCTTTGCCTCGTCTTCAGTATTTACAATATAATAATTCATAAAAGGCTCCAGGAAATTCTCAATACAAATTCTGTATTCTTCCGGGCAACTTATTATATCGGATAATAGGGGGGCATTTTTAAACTTTGATTGTTTTTTAAGGAATTTTATTGCTTCAGGAAAGCCTTCCAGATTATCAACCAAGGATTTAGTCAGATTAAACTCGTTTTGTTTTGCATCTATTTTTCGATTTAAAGATGCCAATTCATCCTTGAAGTTTGCAATTACTTCCTGTTGTTCCTGTTTTTTTGTATTTAAATCTTCCTGATATTTCTTTAAAGTATCAAAAGCTACCTGTTTTTCCGTTTTTTTCGTTTCGAGTTCCTTTAGTTTACTATCAAATTCTTCCAGATTAGCAGAATGTTCAGAGCTACTTTCGGTTGTTTTTTCCAGTTCAATTTTCAGTGAACTAAGTTGGATATGTTTTATTTCCAGTTCCTTAGCATATTGATAAACAGCTTCTCTTTTGCTTTGATATTGTTGTTGTTGTTCATTTACTTCTTTTTGAAAAGCTGAACTTTGCTCTTTCTGATACTCATATTCATCCTTAAGTTTTTCCAGTCTTATATTTATTTCTGAAAGAATTTCCTGTACTTTTACTTTCTCTTTGTCCAGGCTTTCAATTGAAAAAGCTGCTCTTTCATTGCTTTGTTTATCTGATGATATTTCAGCTTTTAACTTATCTATTCGATCCTGGAGAAATCGCTGACGTTCGTTCTTTATCTTTTTTTCGCTTTCATACTGTCGAATTTTGTTGACATGTTCGTTTAATGTCTTCTGACGAGTTGAAAGTAGTTTTTCTCTATTGAGTAATTCTATTTTAAGTCTTTCCAGGTTTGCTTCTTTCTCTGAAAGTTGAGTATTCAGACTTGATTTCTTATCATTTTCCTGCTGAATCTGTCTTTCAATATTATGCAGCACTTCATTTTGAGAAGAGATGGTAGTTTGAGCTAGAGCGATACTTGATGATTTGTACTCCTCTTTTATTTCATAATATCTTTTTGCCTGTCTTGCTTGTCTTTCAAGCGACTTGAGATTTTTTTCAATTTCAAAAAGTAAGTCTTCAACCCGGTCAAGGTCATCATCAGTGTCTTTTAATTTACGCAGCGTTTCTTTCTTTCTAATCTTGAATTTTGAGATTCCTGCAGCCTCTTCAAACAAAAACCTACGACTGTTGTCCTTATCATTCAACAGGT
>CAYTFO010000091.1:6484-14193 GCA_964437135.1 uncultured Roseivirgaceae bacterium
TAGCGTATGAGTTTGATGCTATACCAGTATCAAGAAAAAGGTTAGTTATATCTTTTAAACGACATGTTACTCCATTCAACTGATATTCACTTTCTCCGGATCTATAGTATCGCCTGGTGATTGTCACCTGCGAATACTCAGTAGGAATTAAGTTTTTTGTATTATTAAAAGTCAATGAAACTTCTGCAAGCTGGGTGGGTTTCCTGTTCTTAGTCCCATTAAAAATGATATTCTCCATTTTTTCAGACCTGAGAACTCTAGTCTTTTGTTCACCCAAAACCCACCTTATTGAATCAACTACGTTAGATTTTCCACAACCATTTGGCCCCACTATTCCTGTAATGCCTTCATCAAAATTAATTGTTACTTTGTCGGCAAAACTTTTAAATCCCTTAATTTCAAGTCGAGTTAACTGCATGAAGTAATTAAAAATATGCTGTGATAAGAACCAACAAATATATCTTAATTTTATAATTTTAAGTCTTATGGAAGATATTCAATTTTGGGTTTACATAATCTTTGGTCTTATCTATTTCATTACCAGAAGTTTTGGTAAGAAAAAACAAAAAAAACAACCTCAGAAAAGCTCGCGTCCTCAACCACGAAGGACACAGGGTTCAAAGGAAAACGAGGAAAGACCTTTGACTTTTGAAGAACTATTGAAAGAAGTTACAGGACAATCTTCTCTGCCTAATCGTAAAGAGGAGGAGGAACCCGAATTTGAAGAAACCGAAGAAGAGGTTGAATACAGACCTTTAGTTACTCCTGAGGAAGAAGGCAGAAAGCGATCTTTTGCAGACGCAGAGAGCAAAAAAATTTACGCAGAATCAATAAAAAGAGCTCAATCTGCTTCAGAACCTCTGGAGTTTGAGAGAGACATTCATTTTTTGAAAAATCACGGAGAAGAAAAAACGGAAGAGAGCGAAATAATAAAGGACATAAAACGTACCTTACAAAATCCATCTGAAGCAAGAAAAGCTATAATTTTATCAGAAATACTAAATAGAAAGTACTAGAAATAAAAAAAGCCGACATTTAAGCCGGCTTTTATTTTCTGTCGGGACCTGTTATCTTTTGTCAATACCTGTATAGTCTCTTTTATTTTGACCTACATAAACCTGTCTCGGTCTGCCTATAGGTTCTTTATTTTCTCTCATTTCTTTCCATTGAGCAATCCATCCTGGGAGTCTTCCCATCGCGAACATCACTGTAAACATTTCTACTGGAATGCCTAATGCTCTATAAATGATACCTGAGTAGAAATCAACATTAGGGTATAGCTTTCTTTCAACAAAGTAAGAATCCTCAAGCGCAACCTCTTCAAGTCCTTTTGCAATATCGAGAACAGGATCATTAATACCCAGAGCTTCCAAAACTTCATCTGCTGCCTTTTTAATTATTTTTGCCCTAGGATCGAAATTTTTATAAACTCTGTGACCAAAACCCATTAATCTGAAAGGATCATCTTTATCCTTTGCTTTATCCATCCATTTTTGGACATCGCCACCGTCTGCTTTTATATTTTCAAGCATTTCAATTACAGCCTGATTTGCACCTCCGTGGAGGGGACCCCAAAGCGCATTGATTCCTGCTGATATTGAAGCATACAAACTTGCCTGCGAAGAACCAACTATCCTTACAGTAGAAGCAGAACAGTTCTGCTCATGATCCGCATGCAGAATTAGCAGTTTATCAAGTGCATTGGAAACTACCGGATCTACTTCATAAGGCTGACTGGGTAGTCCAAACATCATATGAAGAAAATTAGATGTATAGTCCAGTCTGTTATCCGGATACACTAAAGGATGACCTATCTTATTCTTGTAAGAAAACGCAGCCATTGTTGGCATTTTTGCAATAATTCTAATAATACTTAACCTTACCTCTTCCCATGATCTGTTGGGGTCAAGACTTTTTGGGTAAAAGGCTGTCATTGCAGTCACAAGAGATGATAAAACCCCCATTGGGTGCGCTGCAGATGGAAAACCATCAAGGATTTTATGAAAATCCTCATGAATAAGAGTGTGGTGAGTAACTTCATCCTGAAAAATTTCTAATTGATCTTTTGTAGGGAGTTCCCCATTTATTAAAAGATAGGAAGTTTCCAAAAAAGTAGATTTTTCAGCTAATTCTTCGATAGAGTAACCTCTGTACCGAAGAATTCCTTTTTCACCATCTAAAAAAGTAATAGCACTTTGAGTTGATCCGGTATTTTTAAACCCAGTATCCAGGGTAATAGCACCAGACTCTGCTCTAAATTTACTGATATCAAGAGCAACCTCATTTTCTGTACCGACAATTACTGGTACATTGTAAGTGTTATTGTTAAATTTTATTTCAGCTTGATTTGACATTTTATTAGGTTAAAGTTTTATAATTATCGATTTTAATTTCCTCCTAGTATTATAGGTAGCCCGCCTTCTCCGCTTCCTACTATGATTACTTTAGAGTTTGGTGAATTAGATAAATCTCTAGTTGCTTCAATTCCTCTCATTTTTAACAGATTATCTGTTAAACTGCTATTAATGATATCATTTGCTGCTGCTTCACCTTCTGCCATAATTCTTTTTCTTTCCGCTTCACTTTTTTCTTTCTCCAATCTAAATTGATAAGCCAATGCTTCCTGCTCTTGCTTAAGTTTGTTTTCTATCGCTAATCTGATTTGTTCAGGTAGTTTTATGGATCGTATTAGTAGTGCTCTCATGACTATGTTGTTTCCGGGAGCCCCAAGTATATCTTCTGTTTCATTTTTAATAGAAGTTTCCACATCAGGTCTTTTAGTACTGTAAATTTCTTCTGCAGTATATCTTCCCATAACCTGACGAACTGTTGATCTTAACTCTGGAATTACAAGTCTTCTAATATAATCTCTCTGGAAAGTTTCATGTATTTCACCTACACTGTCATAAACAGGATGAAAACGTAATGTTACATCCACATTTATATTCAATCCATTTTTATCAAGAACATCCATTGTTTCTTCAACCTGATTCTCAGATACATCATAAATATAAACATCGTTCCATGGTGCCTTGACGTGAAAACCCGGGCCTATGATATTTTGTTTATCTAATGAGGGTTGAGTGAAGGGTCTGAATATAACTGCTCTTTCAGTAGCCTGAAGTGTGTAGAAAATACTACTTGATAGTGAAAATATAATAATGAAACCTACGGTCAGAATAACGATGATAGGTAAATATTTTCGATTGTTCATAATAAAAGTTTTGATTTAATTAATGTAAATATAACAAGGTAAATGGTAGTCTGGTTCTGACTTAAGTCAGTTTATCTGATTATAATTGCAATACACCCAAAAACTTACCCCGAATTGTTATTTTAATGAAAATTTAATTTTGAATGGGACAAGAACAAACACTTGACGTACTAGAAAATGAGATTGGAAAAGCCTACACGGATCTCCGTTTTTTACTGGAAGCCCTGAGAGAGGTGCTTAGGGAAAATGGTGAAGAAGAAATTGCCGAAAAAATTCCATGGATTAGCGGAGTAGATATTCGACATGAAGAAATTAACCCAAAGCTCGTTCAGCTATATTCTTTGGTTTTTCAACTGGTAAATATGGTTGAAATTAACCATGCGGTGCAGAACAGGAGAAAACTGGAAGAGGCTGATATAAGTGGTGTAAACGGGTTATGGGCAAGAAATTTAAAAGATTTGTTAGAAGATGGAGTATCAAAGGAACAGATCATAAAAACTATCCACGAGATATCTATAGAACCTGTCTTAACAGCTCATCCAACTGAAGCTAAAAGGGCCACAGTTCTGGAGCATCATAGGGAGTTATATCTTTTGTTGGTACAAATGGAGAACTCCATGTATAATTACGCAGAAAGGCATAATATTCGGCACAACATCAAGTTAACGTTATACAGACTTTGGAAAACAGGTGAAATATACCTTGAGAAACCTGATGTTGCTTCTGAACTTAGGAATATAATGCATTATCTCACCAATGTTTTTCCTGACGTTATTCCTATAGTGGATCGTAGATTGGAGCAGTCAGCACATGCTATGGGGATACCTAAGTCAGAAATTAAAGAAAACCATTCTTACCCTTCAATCACTTTTGGAGATTGGGTAGGGGGTGACCGTGATGGGCATCCATTGGTCACTGCAGGAGTGACTAGAGACACATTGCTAAGATTACGTTTGAATGCTTTTGTAGTGATCAGAAGAAGACTAACCAATCTGGTGAGACATTTAAGTTTTACCTATAAAATGGAAAATACTACAGATGCTTTCAGAAAAAGGGTTAAAGAAATGGTGTCAGAACTTGGAGAAAGGGGGGAAGAAGCAATCAATAGAAATCAGGACGAGGCTTTTCGTCAGATAATAAACCTGATGATAACCAAACTTCCGGTAGATATAGAGCGTGGTCACGCTACTAAACTTGCAGAACATCCGGGATCATATATACATTCTAAGCAACTAATAGACGATTTAGTATTGCTGCAGAAAGAGTTGGTGAATTTTGGTGCGAGAGCTATTGCATTTGATGATGTAATGGTTGCAATTCGAATAATTGAAACCTTTGGTTTTCACCTCGCTTCGCTGGATATTCGACAAAACAGTACTTTTCATGACAAAGCAATTTCAGAATTGCTACAGGCTGCAAATCTTCAGGAAATGGATTTTATCAACTGGGATGAAGTAAAGCGAGTTGAATTCTTGCACAAGGAGCTATCTTTCGCACGACCTTTTGTGCATCCTAAAACTGAATTAGAGCAACATGCAAATACAGTCATGGATTGCTACAGGGTCGTAGAACAGCACACTTCAAAATACGGGTTCAATTGTATCGGTTCCTTTATTGTCAGTATGACTCGATCTTATTCAGATCTGCTTTCAGTTTATTTACTAGCAAGGGAAGCAGGTCTTACCTTTTTTGAAGATGGAGTACTTGTATCAAAAGTACATGTTGTTCCTCTGCTGGAAACCATCGATGACCTTGAAAGAGGCCCTGAAATTTTGAAAGAGTATCTGAGAAATCCTATGGTCCAAAAATCTTTGGAGTATCAAAAAGAACTATATCACAGACCTGTTCCCGTACAACAAATAATGGTTGGATATAGCGACAGTAATAAGGATGGTGGAATTATGGCAAGTCAATGGTATCTGTACAAAGCGCAATACAAGCTGGCTCAAATTGGTGAGGAATTTGGTTTAAAAATCAGGTTTTTCCATGGTAAAGGCGGCTCCATTAGTCGAGGATCAGGTCCAACCCATTATTTTATTAAAGCATTACCTTATGGGGCTTTAAATGGTTCAATTAGATTAACAGAACAAGGAGAGACAATCGCTCAGAAATATGCGAATAAAGTAAATGCAGCATATAATCTTGAATTACTGGCCGCCAACTCATTAACGAAATCAATAAAAGATACTATTAATGAAAGGGAGTTTCATCCTTTGGCTGATATTATACAAATATTGGCAGATGAGAGCCAAAAGAATTATGAAAATCTCATGCGCGAAGAGGGATTCATTACTTTCTTCAGGAATGCAACACCAATTGATGCTATAGAAACGAGTAAAATAGGTTCCAGACCAGCAAAAAGAACAGGAGCTAACACAATTGCAGATTTAAGGGCAATTCCATGGGTATTTTCATGGAGTCAGTCTCGATTTCATATGACCAGCTGGTATGGAATAGGAAGTGGCCTGGAATACCTGAAAAATGAAAAAAGTGATCAATATGCCGAACTTAAATCAGCATTGAAGAATGATGACTTCCTGAGATATGTATTTACTAATGTCGATACTTCAATTGCTGCAACCGATGAAAGAATTATGGCGATGTATGCATCATTGGTAAAGGAAGAAGAGGTGAGAGATAAGTTTCTTAACCTGTTTTTGCATGAGTTGAACCTTGTAAAATCTCATCTTATTAATTTGTTGGGTATAGACATTAAACAAAGAAGGAAAAACCACTTTTACTCAAACGTTCTAAGGGCTTCTGTTATGGATCATCTTCATGAAAAGCAAGTTCTATTATTGAAAAAATGGAGGGAGGAGAAATCTGAGAATAACGCAGAATCTGAAAAAACCCAGATAGAATTGATGCTAACTATAAATGCTATAGCCAGTGCAAATAGAAACACTGGTTAAAGATTGGTTGTAAAAAATTAGGGCTTGGTTTTCACCAAGCCCTAAATTTTTAAATTAATATATATCGTAGGTTACTCTATTTTCTTGACTTCTTTAAAAGGACTTAAGTCAAGTTTTTCCATTTCTGACCTAAACTCAGGCCATTCTGTTTCATAAAACCCATTGACAACCTCTAAGGTTTTATTGAGTTCACTTTTATATTTCTCAACAAGCTTTGTTTCATTTGAAGTCGGTGCATGAGTGGCATTTGAAATATAAGAATAAGCACTTCTGAAATAAGATTGAATCGTAAAAGGATCTCCTTTCGTTATTCCCTGTCTTTCATCCTCTTTCCCAAAGAAAATATCCAGGATTGCATTTATAGAGTCACTCGTTTCATCTACCATTTTGATTTGATCCTTAAATTTTTCATCATCAATTTCTTTCATTCGTTTCTTGAAATCCTTCGCAACGTCAAGGCTTTCATTTAGTTGTTTTACTGCTTCGATTCCTTTTTCTGTTGATGATTCAAGATCTTTTAAAGCATCATATTTGGCTTTTAGAACAGAATTACTCATTTCAATTCTTGGGTCAAACTCTACATTAATTGTAGTTTCATCAGTCTGATCGCCAAAAGAAACTTTAATCTTGTATGTTCCGGGTAAAACATCAACTCCCCCAGGTTCATTATTTCTTTCCCTTACATTCCTTGAGAGGAAACCAACACCTTTTTCATCCATTCTCCAGTTGAACTCATGAATACCATTTTCTTTGGGTGCTTTAAATTTGATGGTTCTGATCAATTCGTCAGCTGAATTGAATATTTCAAATTTCACTGAGTCAAATTTTACTTTTTCTTCTTCTTCTTCGGAAGCTTCAGGTTCAACTTCTTTTTTAGATTTCTTACCAGTGCTTTTGGTATCAGTTGGAGGGTCTTTCTTTTCTGGAATGTTGATGAGGTACCTTATCCTGGCATCATCAGTTCTATTCTCACCATTGAATAAAGCGTCACCACCAAATCTTGTTCCTGATGCCTGCTGATTAGAAGCCAGGTATGCTGTAGGAGGTGGGAAGATTTGCAAAGTTTTATTTAAAGAAGAGGCACCATTTTTTGCGACTTCTCTTAAAGGACGAATATCATCCAACACCCATGCTGCTCTACCAAAGGTTCCTATTACCAGATCATGCTCACGGGGATGAATGACCAGGTCCATTACATTAGTGGTAGGAAAATTATTTGTCCATTTGGTCCAGTTGCTGCCAGCATCTACTGAAACATATAATCCATCATCAGTTCCTAAAAACAGCAATCTCGATTCTTCCGGGTCTTCAACAATAGCAAGAGTATAACTCAAAACATCATTCCTGTCAACAATTCTTTCCCAGGTTTGACCATAATCTTTAGTTCTGAATGCATAAGGTTCATAATTGAATCTTCTATAGTCATTTGCTACCAGCAAAGCTTCTCCTTTATTTTTATTGCTAGCTTTTATCTGGTTGATCCAGGCCCCTTTCGGTAATTCTTGAATATTTGAAGATACATTTTTCCAGGTACCACCACCATCTCTTGAAACCTGAACCTGTCCATCATCTGTTCCTACCCA
>CAYTFO010000092.1:0-5478 GCA_964437135.1 uncultured Roseivirgaceae bacterium
GAATTATTAGAATTTTACAATTTTTTTAGAGAGAGATACAATTTTTAAAATCATTTTATTTAAATAATAACTTAAAACGAAGATATTAGAATATTGAAAATCAGTCAATTAGGTTTATTTAATGGTTTTTGCAATCAAAATATAATTCTTTGCAATCGATTTCCTTACTAGGAATAATTCAATGTTAATAAACTGTTAAGAGAATTTGCTAAAGATTATTTGTTTGGCACATCAAAAAAATTACCTAAATTAGGGTATTGTTCTTAGCAAATTTGTTTGCTAAGTTTGACATACCAAACAGTGCTATAGACGCAATTTTGAGTTAAAATTTTTACTAACCTAAAACAATCATTATGAGGAAACTTTTATGGGTTTCATTAATGATCCTACTTGTTGCAAGTCCCGCACTTGCCCAGGACGAAGAAAGTTCTGGACCAGAGTCAGGGTTGTTTTTTGAAATCTCCGCATCGCCTTTCAATAGGGATGGCCGTGTTAATGGTGATCAGCTATTGAATTTCGGACAGTTTAGGGCGCGGTATTTCTTGGATGAAACGATGGTTCCCAGATTGGGTATTTGGTTTGCAGCAGATGATAATGCTGGCGGAGCCAATCCACCTGATGTGGTCACTTCGACATTCGATTATATGTTTACGCCCGGATTTGAATGGCACTTCTTAAATGAAGGTGGCTTCACTACGTATGCTGCTCTTGATGTTATCCTGACCGGAAGGTCTGCTTCAAGGGAAAGTAATACCAGTGAAGAAGTCATTGGTAGTACACAGGTACCTACATCTCCTGATTATGTATTTTCACCAGGCCAGAGAGGATTCTTTGGATGGGGATTAGCTGGATCAGTTGGTGCGGAATACCATACCAAGTCAAGATTTTACTTTGGTGCTGAAATCGGACTTCAGTTTGTAGCCGGTACATCTTCGGATGTAGAGGTAGACGGAGTGCTATTTCAGGAAGGAATTCAGTTCTTCGATGCCGGAGTAACAACCATGAACACTTTCAGAGTAGGATTTAAACTATTTTAAAACAACCTAACAAATGAAAAAACATTACAAAAAATATTTAAGCTTACGCGCTTTAATGCTGGTCTTGCTGACGAGCTTTTTTGCGTTTAGCGCAAACGCGCAGATTGCTATTGATCAATCGCCGAATCCTGGGGATTTTAATTTTACGAATGGACCGGATACTGTATTGATCGATACAACAGGAACTGACTTTGCTGCCGGTACAGTTTTTTACCTTTATGCAAAACCAAATGGAGATCCAGATTTCCCATTTGAGAATAGCGAAATAATTGATCAGGGAACAGATACTGCTTTCCTATTCAATTGGGACTATCTAAATGGCGATCCCTACGACTATTATGTTGTATCCGGAAGAAACAGAGGTTCAAATGAAGTTGTAAACTTCGAAGTTTCAGATATTTCTATACCCGGTCAAACATATAATCCAGGTGGAGTTTACACAGGTACCTATGAAATGGACGGTCCTGGTTTCAGAAGGCTTACAACTTCTCCTGTTACAGAATTAGATGGAACTACACCAGCTAGTTTATTTGTAAACTTGAGATTAGGAGATGTCAGCCCCGATGATTCTCTATTGGTTGAATTTTCAGCTGACGGAAATACTTGGGTTCAACTTGAAGACACTAATGATTCTACATATTTTGCAAATAATTATTTACTAGGTTCAGACTTTGTAAGTTTGGAATTTGAATTGACCGGGTCTGCTAACGCTTCTGGCAACATTTTCAGAATTCGACAAACAAGAAGTGATTTTGCTCAAGATGAAGATTCTTGGTTTGTAGATTCAGACAATTTAAGAATAGAAATTGGTAACGAAACTTACGGAACACCAGTGTTTGTTAATACTTACACTGTTGTAAACCCTGTTACTGAAATCAATTTTATTTTGGATTCTGCACGTAATGGCATAGGAACTCTTTACGCTGGTCAGCCAATTGAAATTGATGTTGATTTTACTGGCTTTGAAGATCAATCTGCAGATTACAAGTACACAGCTGTTTTCAGAAATGATGGCAGAGCATTTAGATTATTAAATGAGGACATTTCAGGTATTACTCAAACTGATAATGGTGGTGGCCAATTTGTTGGAAACTTTACTATCGAAGGAACAATTCCTTCTAATATTGAATTAAACGAAAACTGGTCAATAACTATTGAAGCGTACAATGGAACAAACCCAATTGCAGGGTCTTTCTTCCAATTTATTGACGTCACAGATGGAGATGAGCAATTTTCATTCGAAGGTGGATTTAAAGAAACTGGTGGTGGAGATATCACAAGAGTTGAATTTGACGGAGATATTGATAGATTCCTTATCACAGATGAACTGAATATTGAGTCTGTTTCTAATGGCTTTATGATTTTCAATCTTACCAAGAGATCCAGTGGTCTGGCTCCTGCCGGAACCGAGATTGTGGTTGAATATACTACAGATGGATCTACTTTCACTCAAATTGGTGACCCAATTAGCTTAAATGATACATTAAATGCTGACAGACAAATTGATCTAAGTTCTGTTACAGGTCTGGTTTCTTCTTCTACTCAATTTAGATTCAGACAACTAAGCAATAATGGTGCAGATTTGGATACCTGGAGTTTAGATTACTTTGTAATTGGTACTGAAGGAACATTGTTATTTGATGGTGATCCAGTTGAATATTCTTCTTTAAACCGAGACATAGATGCACCAATTATTGATCTTGATCCTGCAGAGGTTCCTGATGATTTGATTTATCCAGGTGACGAAATAGAATTGACGTATAACATTTTCCCTGGAGCTTTTGAAGCCGGAACGACAATCATGGCTATTCTGGAAGGTGTCAATATAGATTATATGGTGGGGACTTCTACCAACATAGTTTCAGGTGAGGATGTAGATAATACAATTAATATTACTATTCCTCCAATTGTAGGTGGTAATTATAATGTTTATTTACAAACTATGTCCGGAGGGAAATCTAATTCTATTTTAGTTCCAATATTTAATACTGAGGTTGTGATTTTAGAGCTTGCTTCAGATAATGGAATAACTGATAATGGAGTAGATATTATATATCCTGGTGATGTAGTAACTGCGACTTACGAAATCACTGGAAATGTGGGTACTGGTGCCGAACTTTTCTTTGAAATTTTAGATTATGGTACGTCCAATGATGCTGATGATGATGAATGGGTTGTTTTAAACTCTGAAACCGGAGCAGGTATAGATGGTGATATTGCTGGAACTTTGCCAACTTCATTTAATTTTGATGATTTCGGAAATGATGATCCGATTGTTAGAGTAAGAATTGGTAATGGACTTCTCGCTGAAACCTCTAATACATTCGCAGTTGATTTGAAGGATAATGACATAAATGGTTCTGGAATTCAAACTTCAAACCCCAACAATAACTTTTACATCTTCGACGTATTTGATGAAACAACGTTAACAGGAGTTGATCCTAATGACATTGGAAACTTTATATCATCTAGTACAAGATCTATTCAAACTATACCTTTTGAAATGCCATTTGGTGGTTCAATCCAGGTTTGGTTCAATAATGTGAGCTTTGATTTCAATCAGGAAGTGCTTTTGCAAGCTTCAAACGATGGAGGTGAAACATTTACTACCATATTTGAAGATGAGTATGATGGAAGTTTCCTTCAAACAAATGATGGGGATCAAACAGAACTGCCTTCATCACTTTGGGGTGAGGAAGTTGTTTTCAGAGTTATTTACAATGAAGATGGAGCTGCTGGTGAATTTGAAAACGAATTAGAAATAGACAACATAGTTGTTTTGGTTAACGAATTCACAGAGGCTTCTACAGACGAATTTAATTTCGCAGGTCAGTTTAGAAGACCAAGAATTACCCTGGAAAATCTAGATGATACTGATTTTATCGTAGGTGAAATGGTTGAAGTTGAATATACAACTGAAGGAACCTTCCCTGCAAATACCGAATTCGCATTAGTATTCATAGGAGAAAGGGATGATGAAGATTATGGTGAAGTTGTGACTACTAGTTCAGACTTGGGTTCAGGAACATTCTCTTTCATGGTTCCTATATACGCTTTTGACTCTATCGGTACAGATTTAGGTGATGATATTTGGGACGAGTTTGATGTTGTAGCATATGATGCAACAGGTGGAGCAGATTTTGAATTAGATGTAACCATTTCGGTTGATGAAGATGATGATTTCTTAGTTATCGAAGGTACAAATGACAATGAATATGAATTTGATCAACCAGGAAATAGAAGTCTACTCACACAAGCCTATGACCTATCTAGTGCTGATGCTGTTACCTTAGAATTCTTTTTTGAATTTGATGGTGATGCAATGAGTAATATTCTTACTATTCCTCAATTGCAGGTTTCAATAGATGCAGGTGCTACTTTCCAAAACATTGCGGTAGATGAAGAGAGCATGTTAGGAGATGGCTATTTATTTATGGATGGAATGACTTACGAAGTTGAAGTTCCTAGTGAATTTATAACTGATGCTACACATTTCCGTTGGTATCAAGCTCTTAATCTTGGTGAAGGTAAGGATGTCTGGTATGTAAAAGATATAGAACTTACCTTAAGTACAGGTAATGAAATCTCTACATTCTATGATGTAGTAAATGGAGAGCAAGGTGTTACGGTTGCTCATCCAAACTTAGATGAATACGTGCTTACTCAGGTAGATCCTAACGATGCTGTATTCAATGGCGAAACTGTAGAATTATCTTTTGATAAAGTTTATGAAACTACGGTTGATTTCCCTGCAGGTACTTCTTTTACTTATTTATTGTACAGCAATGACGATGGAGAGTATGTGATTGACCCTGAAACCAGAGAACCATTAATTATTGGTACTTCAGATGCAATAGGTGCTTTTACAGCGAGTATTCCATCTTATATTGAAAATGGAAATTATAATATCGAACTTCAGGCTACAATTGCAATCGATGAAGAATTGGAAGAGTCCGGTGTTTATTACTACGCTGGAGAACCTGGTGAAGGTGACTTTGTGGGTGATATCGATATATTCCTAAGAGCTGCTAAAACAACTATCGATTTCGATCAGAATGATGTATTGTATGCAGGTAGTACGGTAACCTTCAATTTAAACATTGAAAACACTGAAACTAATACTGATCCAAACGCTGAAATCTTCTCTAACTTGTTAGTAGTTGATTATGACGGTGATGACGATTTGTTACTAGCTTCTGAAGAAGGAGTTGTTTCTTCATTTACAGTAGATCTTCCTCCTTTCATTAGAGAAGGACAGGAATTCGTAATCGAGCTTTCTGAAGGCGGACCATTAGGAGAGCCTTTAGATCTGATCGGTTCAGATAATCTGGAAGAAATTGAAGAAGATTTTGAAGACAATTTCATTAACGGTGAGTTTTTTGGATACTCAAACTCATTCTTCGCAAATGAAAATGATTGGAATATTCGTAGCTGGGATGTT
>CAYTFO010000092.1:5488-14143 GCA_964437135.1 uncultured Roseivirgaceae bacterium
ATTGGATTTAATTGGTGAAAGTAATCTAAATAACATAGAGGATGATTTCTTTGAGAACTTTATAAATGGACAAGCTCCGAGTTTCTCAACATCTCAGACTCTAAATGAAAATGATTTAGATATCAGAAATTTTAATGGGGATTGGTTTATTGAGTATACAATGAACAACCAAACAGGTGTTGAATTTATTGTTGAAGTTGTGAATAGCTCTGGAAATGTGGTAGGAAGCGAAATAATATCTGCTTCATTCTGCAACTGCGATAGTAATTTCACAATAAATAAATCTTCAATTGGAAATGGTCAAGATTTTGACTTTAGAGTCAGATCGATGGGACCAGCAACGGGAACATTTGATATTAACTATTTTGGATATGGTGATGCTTCAGATACCGTTCCATTTGCTAATGTAACAAATGGTGCCTGGAGTAACGGTAGATTTTTCAACTCCGACCATTTAGATATCACATTTGAAAATGAAACTGGAAGAGGTTTAATTACTACCAGAGATTTTGAGGCAACTGAATTGGCTGATGCCAGATTCCTTGAGTTTGATCTGTTGTTTGATGAGGTTCCGGAAAATATGCTGGAAAATCAGTTCCTAATTTTGGAATACTCTACAGATCAGGGAGCTACTTACACAGAGTTAGGCTCATTCCCTGACTTGGATGAGGAAGATCCTATTGATGATACATATCTTGTACAATTGTCAGATGACATCAGAGAAAATGGTGCAAGATTCAGATGGAGACAGGAAGAAAGAGCAGGAATAGACGTTGGTTTAAACAACATCTCTTTCCTATTTGGTTCATTGCTTCCATTTGATTATGTAAGTGTAAATCAGGATATCGTTCCACAGGGTTTATTGGTTACAGATGTTAGTGCGACCGAAGCTTGTCTAAGCGATGCTTTCTCTCTTGACTTTGAAGTCAGAGGTAGAATGGGAGCAAACAACATAGTGATGGTTGAATACTCTGAAGTAGGTTCTAATAACTTTTTTGAATTAACTGAAGAGTTTAGTGCTTTTGAAGGAACAGGTTCAATAGAAGTAACTCTTCCTTCCGATCTGGCATCTCCTGGTGATGATAACAGAACTTATAAGTTCAGATTGAAGTATATGGATGATACATTTGAAAATCAGCCTGGATTTGAAGATACTTACAGCGCTTCAGGACCAGTCAGCGAAGCTCAAATTGAGATTGTATCTCCAATCCTTTCAGATGCTGTCTTTGATGTAGTCGATCCACTTGCTTGTGTTGGTGGAGATGTAATTGTGGAAGTAGATGACGTACAGGAAGGATTTATGTACGAAATCCTGGATGCTAGTGGTGCTGTTCTAGGTTCAACTACCTATGATTCTGATGAAGTGGACACTGAGTTTATCAATATCGGAACATTAGCAGCAGCTACTACCTTATCAATGAGAATAACTTCTATGAGTTCTTCTGGAGCATTGACGTGTAATACGATCACTTCAACTGAGACTGTTGATATTGAACCTCTTGTAAACTTTGAATTGTATTCAAATAAAGGAGGAACTAGTTCATACAGATTAGTTGCTGCAGGTGAATCATTTGATGTTTGTGAAACCGATGGTTCAATTGATATACTGCAAGTAGGTAGATTGTTTGCTGATGGAGGAATTTCCTATGGAGGACCTTTAGTTGAGTGGTTCAAAGACAATGTGAATACTCCTGTAACAACTGAAGCTGGACTTGATGTTAATGATTTGATTGGATCCGGTTCATACTTTGCAAGAATTACAGAAAGTAGCTGTATCTATACTACAGAAGCAATACAAATCAACGTAGTTGAAACACCTGATCAGCCAACTGCTACATTAGCTAGTGGTAGCCTTGAAGGTTGTGAAGCTGAAGATGCTCCTGTATTAGAGGGACCTGAGGGATTTGCATTCTACCAGTGGATTGCTCCAGGATCGTTAAATGGAACTACTACAAGAACTATTGAAGCAGAATTTAGCGGAAGCTACTCTGTGAGAGTTTCAAATGAGCCATTTGATGTTGGATGTGGAAGTCCTTATTCTGCTGCTATAGATGTTGATAGATATACACTTCCTGAATTTAGCATTGGTAAATCCAATAACCTTGGTAATGTAGGTGCTGTTATTTTGGACGGTGATGTGATTGATGCTTGTGAAAGCGGTCAGACTATCTGGTTCTTTGATGAAACAACAAATACTGCTGCATTTGGTACAATTGAAATCATCAGAGATGGTGCAAGCGTTGGGTTTACAACTTCTCCTTCTATTACACTAGACGAATCAGGCGTTTATTCATTCAATTGGATGGATCAGCAACTAAATGTTAGCTGTGCTGCAAGTTCAGTAAGCTTTACTTTAAATGTTGTAGAAACACCTGATAGACCAACGCTTACGACTACAGATAACTTAGTTTTCTGTGAAGGTGAAGGTACTGTTACGTTAACTGCACCTGCTGGATTTGCACAGTATAGATGGTGGAGAAATAATGTAGTCATTAGCTCTAATGATGACAATTTCGACAACACCACCAATGCTATTACAGTTACAGATGATGGTGATTACAGAGTTCAAACTTCAAATGGCAATGCATGCTGGAGTGAGCCTTCAAATACAATTGAAGTTGATGTTAGAAATTTGCTAACGTATACTGGTGACTGGGGTCAGGTAGGTGAAGTTTGCGGTAGCGGACAGGCCACATTCATACTTGAGGATACTGACACAGAATATAATTATCAACTAATTAACTTCGCTACAGGTCAGCCTGAAGGTGATGTTGTTAGAGGTTCTGACGATGATATTTTCCTTACTACTGACGCTATCGATGAAACTGTTCAATATTACATTGAAGTTTCATATGCAGATGGAGAAGGATGTCCTTCATCTAACTCTAACTTCAGACGAACTGCTACAGTTGACAATGTGAAACTTGAGCGTGATGGTAATACAATCATAGCGAATATCACAGGTAGTTATTCTGAGCTTACCTGGTTCAGAAATGGAGTGAAACTAAGAAACAGAACAGGTTTTCAAATCACAGTTACTGATGCTGCTGAGTACAGCATTGAGGTTGACTTTGATAACGGTTGTGTGATCACTTCTAATGCAGTTACAATCGGTACTACTGCAGAAGCAGTTAAAACATACTTCGGTGAGTTAGAAGTAACTCCTTTCCCTAACCCATCTACAGATGTCTTGAACATCAATATGGCTGGCGGACCTAAAGGAGTGTACAACGTAACACTAATGAGTATGTCAGGTCAGATTGTGGTCAGCACTACTATCGAAAAGATAGATGATGAGCAGTTGACGCAACTGAATGTAGAAGCTCTCGAAAAAGGTATCTATAACCTGAGAGTGGAAAGAGGTGGTACAGTTGAAAACTTTAGAATTGTTAAACAATAAATCATAATAGCAGGGGCGCTAAGCCTCTGCTCATTTTGATGAGCGAAATAAAAAATTATAAAATGAAAAAGTTACTAAATTATATCGCAATTGTTGGAGTAGTACTATTTGCTTACTCTTGCGCAGAGCCTACCACTCCGGAGCCTAAAGATGTTTCGGCTGGAGCCTGGGATGTTGTAGATTTCTTCGTGAATGGTCAGGTTGATGACAATAGTAATATCTGGGAAAGATTTATTTTGGAAAGGGACGGTTCATTCGTTCTGCAGGACCAAAACGGAATCTTTTTTGGAGGCACATGGGAAACTACAGACGATGCAATAAACCTTTCAGTAGATGACGGATCTTCTTTATCATTTGCAATAGTCTATCAGGACTATAATAAAATGCAATTGGTACAGACTATATCCAACCCTACTGCAGGAGACATAGAAATACGTTATTTAATGAACAGAATAAATAATACTGTTTATTAAAATACATCAATAACCTAATCATAAAAGCCATCTCGTTTCGGGATGGCTTTTTTTTCTACAATCTGAAGCAGATCCAAAACTTATGGACAGATGACAAGAGGGTACTTTGAACTAGCCCGTCATTTCGATGGAAGTAAAATGAGGAACGAATTTGACTGACGAGAAATCTCTTGTTAGATAATAAGTAATGGGACCTTAAATTTAATTATTCACAACTCTGCTAAATGAGATTCTCGCGTCGGTATGAAGCCACCTACCCATAAATTAAGCTGACTAAAGACCTTTTAAGTAAAGCGGCTCTGAATTTCTTCTCCAGACACAACTAACTTTACATACTCCGCGCACTTTGAGCCTTCTTTGCATCCTTCGAGGTTAAAAAAACATCTTTTCAAAAGAATCTTTATAGAATAAAAAAAGCACCCCAGTCCCCTGAAGTGCTATTTCTAATCTTAAATATCTTAACTCTATATCACGCTAACTGCGCATCAATTTTTTCACTCAATACAGCTTTAGGTACCGCTCCAATTTGCTTATCTACAATCTCACCACCTTTAAAAACCAATAGGGTAGGGATAGATCTGATTCCAAACTTGGCTGATACTTCAGGGTTTGTATCTACATCTACTTTCCCAATCACTGCTTTGCCATCATAATCGACAGCAAGCTCTTCTACAACCGGAGCTATCATTTTACAAGGGCCACACCATTCAGCCCAAAAATCCACCAATACTGGCTTATCAGTGTTCATTACTTCTTCGAAGTTTGAATCAGTTATTTCTACAGGTTTTGACATTTTATATTTTGTTTTAGTTAAAATCTATTTACCGAACACAAATCTAGAGTATTTAGTTTATCTCTCATATTATAAAAACTTAATTGTAATAAGAGCGACTTATGCACGTATGATTTTGTATTCCACCTCATCGATCTGATCAAGCTCTTTGATCAATTCATTAGAAGGATTAATACTCGATTTTCTGCAAATAAGTTCAAGGTTGATCATGCGGTCTTCATGTGCACCTAGCACATTTATTTTTAACATACTTTTCCCGGGAAACTTATTGGACAAATCCTCAAGTTCAGCAATCATATAATCATTTACATCGTCTATCTTCATGTTGAGCTCAAGGCCTTTCGTCATTTTTTCTCTGATATCTCCGAGATACTCAATATTATTGATCTTGAACTCCAGTTCCTCACTATTCCATCTGTTCTGGATATTGCCACTAAGGTATAAGAACCAACCTGTTTCCAATAAACTCTTGAATTTCAGGTAAGTCTCCCCGAATAAATAAAATTGGTAGCTGTCTGTATAATCCTCTAGCACAAACTGACCGAAAGGATTACCTTTTTTGGACATTCTGTGTTGAACAGAACTTACAACCCCTCCAATTTTTAACTCCCTGCCTCTTAATTTATCCAATTCTCCTTTCAGATCAGATAAGGAACCCGAAGTAAGAAATCGCATTTCAAACCTGTATTGATCCAATGGATGGCCTGATATATAGAGTCCAACCATTTCTTTTTCTATGTTGAGCTTTTCTATTTCGCCATAAGGTTCAATAACACCCACTCGTGGTCTGGCAACTTCTACTGCCTCGCCACCGCCAAAAAGTGATACCTGAGAGCTCGCCTCTTCCTGTTGAAGTTTGCTGGCAAAACGAATAGATTTTTCGATAAGTGATTGACCATCCTCGTCAGGTTCTACATATTGTCTTCTGTGGAATTCATCAAAGCAATCAAATCCTCCTGCTTTTGCCAAGGCCTCAAAAGATTTTTTATTGACGGCTCTGAGATTAACTCGATTTGCAAAATCAAAAATATCGCTAAAGGGACCATTTTCATCTCTTTCTTCAATAATTGCATGAACTGCAGATTCACCTGTTCCCTTTATCGCACCTAGCCCAAATCGAATTTCACCTTCTTCATTTACCGTAAAGTTTTGGTCAGATTCATTGACATGTGGACCCAATACCCGTATTCCAAGGTTTCTGCATTCCTCCATAAAGAAGCTTACCTTATCAATATTACTTTGGTTGTGGGTCAGAACTGAAGCCATATATTCAGCAGGATAGTTTGCTTTTAAATAGCCTGTTTGATAGGCTACCACTGAATAACAGGTGCTATGAGACTTGTTAAAAGCATATGCAGCAAATGCCTCCCAGTCTTTCCAGATCTTATCCAGTACAGCTTCCGGATGTCCTTTTTCTTTTGCCTGTTCGATAAATTTGGGTTTCATCTGATCCAGGACATCCCGCTTTTTCTTACCCATTGCTTTTCTCAGGACATCAGCCTCACCTTTCGAAAAACCAGCAAGTTTTTGTGATAAAAGCATCACCTGCTCCTGATAGACTGTAATCCCATAGGTTTCCGCAAGAAACTCTTCCATTTCAGGGAGATCATACTCTATTGCTGCCCTTCCATGCTTTCTGTTGATAAAATCAGGGATATATTCCATCGGACCGGGTCTGTATAGCGCGTTCATAGCTATAAGATCTTCCAGTTTATCCGGCTTTAAAGCACGAAGATGCTTCTGCATTCCGGGAGACTCAAACTGAAAGGTTCCATTGGTTTCTCCTCGCTGATACAATTCATAGGTTTTGGGATCATCCAAAGGAATTGCATCGATATCTATATCAATTCCATGCCTCTTTTTTACATTTTCGATGGCTGTTTTGATTATAGAAAGAGTCCGCAAGCCAAGGAAATCCATTTTCAACATTCCGGCAGATTCAACCACACTGTTGTCAAACTGGGTAAGGAGTAGATCTGAATCTTTTGATTTTGCCAGTGGAATGAAATTGGTCATGTCATCGGGTGTAATAATTACACCACATGCATGTATTCCCGTATTTCGAAGGGATCCTTCCAGAATGGTGGCCTGATTGAGTACCTGACCATGGAGGTCCTTTTTCTTAAGGATGTCTTTTAGTTCTACAACCTCTTCAAAAGCTTTATCAAATTTGACACCTGGTTTTTCAGGGACGAGTTTGGCTATAGCATCGGTTTCAGGAAGTGGAAGTTCCATAACTCTCCCAGCATCCCGAATGGCACTCTTTGGAGCCATGGTACCATAGGTAATGATTTGTGCAACCTGATTGAAGCCATATTTTTTTACTACATAGTCAATGACTTTTTCACGTCCTTCATTATCAAAGTCTATATCAATATCTGGCAGAGATACCCTGTCCGGGTTTAGAAAACGCTCAAATAGTAAATCGTATTTAATTGGATCGACATTGGTAATTCCAATACAATATGCTACCGCCGAACCTGCTGCTGAACCTCTTCCGGGACCCACAGAGACACCCATTTCTCTTGCTTTAGAGGTAAAATCCTGAACAATGAGAAAATATCCCGGGTACCCGGTATTTTCAATGGTTGCCAGTTCAAAATCAAGTCTTTCTTTTATCTCATCTGTGATTTCTCCGTAGCGTTCTTTGGCTCCTTCAAATGTAAGATGTCTTAAATAAGCATTTTCTCCTCTTTTTCCGCCGTCCTTATCATCCTCCGGATCAATAAATTCTTCTGGTATATCAAACTTGGGTAGTAATACATCCCGGTCTAGTTTATACTCTTCGATTTTGTTAACAATCTCAGTTATATTTTCAATTGCCTCCGGTATATCTGCGAAAGCTTTTTTCATTTCATCCTGAGACTTGAAATAGTAGTTTTGGTTTTTTAAGCCAGGTCGGAAACCTCTTCCTCTGCCAATAGGGGTACTTTTCCTTTCGTTTTCTTTTATACAAATAAGGACATCATGGGCATTGGCATCATCCTGATTTAAATAATATAGCTCATTGGAAGCGGCCAATTTGATGTCATATTTCTTGGCGAGGCGGATTAGTACTTCATTCAGGTGATCTTCCTCTTCCAGACCGTGTCTGTTAAGTTCAAAATAAAAATCATCACCAAAAAGTTCTTTCCACCAAACGATTGCTTCTTCCGCCTGCGTTTCTCCAACATTTAGTATTAGATGAGGTATTTCTCCGCTTAAGCTTCCACTGAATGCAATGAGACCTTCACGATAGGTTTTGATAAGGTCTTTATCGATTCTTGGATATAATCCATAAAGTCCTTCCATATAACCAAGCGAACTAAGTTTAGCCAGGTTATGATAGCCTTGCTTAGTTTTTGCTATGAGCAATTGCCGAAATCGTTTATCAGGATTATCCTTGGTAAACTGTGTTTTTGTTCTTTCCTCTGCGACAAAAAACTCACATCCAACTATAGGTTTTATACCATTCGATAACGCCTCTCTAACAAACTTGAATGCACCAAACATATTGCCCAGATCTGTCATTGCAACGGCAGGCATATTGTATTCTTTCGCTTTTTTAATTAGATCCGGAATTTTCGGAGTAGCCTGAAGAACAGAATATTGTGTATGAACATGGAGATGACAAAACGATCCTTCGATCTGATCAACATCTACCTTTTTACTTGTGTCTTTAGAATCATCTGAAGTTCTGATCCATGCAAAATTTGCTTCTTTTAAATCCGGAGCTTCATATATGATGTCGGATAGATTTGTGTCTTCAAAAGGAGGAATAACCTTTTTCCTGAGACATTCAAAAAATGCTTTTGCAGTTGCATCTACATCATAAGCTGCATCATGGGCATCATCAAAGAGTTCACCAAAAAGTTTTTCATATAATTCGATGAGTTTCGGGTTTTTTAACCGACCACCAATACCCCCTGAAAGCAGGGTAAATTCTTTAGTCTTGTAGGAAGTATCTATTTTAGGAAAATTTACCAGTAAATTTTCCTGATTAGTTCTTA
>CAYTFO010000093.1:0-8283 GCA_964437135.1 uncultured Roseivirgaceae bacterium
CTCTGAGCTTATTTGCGAAATGCAAGTATTTGAATTTTTGGTGGTACAACTTCTTGGTTTTCAGTTTCCCGTTTTCAGTTATTAGTAAATGAACCCTTTTCTGCTATACCACAAAGGAAACCAAAGAAGCACTAAGGACCACTAAGAAACAGCTGTAGTAATCTCATCTGTTCCTTCATATTTCTTTGCTTAATGAAATTCTCACATTCTTTGTAAAATAGTTTGATTCATACACTTAACTTCCCTGATTTATAGTGAGACGCTCATTTTAACCCAGCATATCCTTCAAAGCTAAAAGGTCTTAGTGAGAAGCTAAGACCAGTTTTTGTGTACAAATATTTTAATACTGAAAACAGAAAACTGCGAACTGAAAACTACCTATACATATACCCCAAAGTAGCACTCAACATCGACTTTAAACCAGTAATCATTCCTGTATCATCCACATAGAAATCCGGTGTATGATGAGGTGCTGCAATTTTCGGATCACTTCCTTCAGGACACCCTCCTACAAAAAAGAAAAAGCTCGGTACCTCCTGAGCATAGAAAGCAAAATCTTCTGCTCCAGTGATTGCTTTTTGAACCAATACTTTATCATCACCTATGGCTTCTTTCATAAATGGAACCAGTTGTTCCGTTAGTTCAGGGTCATTATAGGTTACAGGAGCGTATCTTTCAATATTTAACTCTACCTCTGCCCCCATACTTTCGCCAATGTTAGTAGCTACTCGCTCAAAATCAGCATGAAGTTTATCCTGCATTTCCACGTCTAAAGTCCTGATTGTTCCAATCATTCTGACCTCTTCAGGAATAATATTGTTTCTTACACCACCCTGAATATACCCAACAGACAAGACTGCTGCTTCATTGGTTAATTCTGCGTTTCGACTGATCACCGTTTGCATGCCATTGATGATCTGAGCTGCTGTTACAATCGGATCCACACTAGTCCAGGGGGTTGAACCATGAGATTGTTTACCCTTGATTTCCATGGTCCATCTGTCTGCAGCAGCTAGTAATCCGGCAGGTTTATAGGTAACCAATCCGACTGCTGTCTGCGCTGAAATATGAAGTCCAATCATGATGTCAACATCGGGGTTCTTTAACACGCCTTCTTTCACCATTAATTTAGCTCCTCCTTCTTCTCCCGAAGGTGCACCTTCTTCAGCAGGTTGAAAAACGAATTTTACTGTACCTCTTATATCTTCTTTCATACCAGCTAAAACTTCGGCTGTAGCCATAAGTATTGCAACATGTGTATCGTGTCCGCAGGCATGCATTACACCTGTTTCGATACCATTGTATGAACTCTTAACAGTAGATTTCCATGGAAGATCAACTCTTTCGGTAACCGGAAGTGCATCCATATCTGCACGCAAACCAATAACAGGGCCGGGTTTACCTCCTTTTAGAATTCCAACAACTCCTGTTACAGCCACTTCTTTCTGAATTTCAATACCCAAAGATTCGAGGTGGGCTGCTACCATTTCAGCCGTTTTAAATTCTCGGTTGGACAATTCCGGGTTTTGATGAATAGTATGCCTCCATTCAATCATTTTTTGTTCTACTTTTTCAGCCGAAGTCATCGATTTTTCCATAACTGATGAAGGTTGTCCCAGTAGCACAATTGGAGAAATCATTATCCCCAGGATTAGTATATTCTTAAATGGATTGATCATAAGTTGTAAGGTTCAAATTATATTTTGCTGGAATATACTATATTCCGATAATTTATGGCGCAAAAATTTAAAATGTATTATCCCATTTCTGGGGAGAAATTTATCAAATTCTACTGTGAAACTCTACTAATGTAAATAGGGTTATAAAAAAATGAAACTCCTTAAAAAGGTCAAACAATTAATACCAGCCTATGATGTAAATATGGGTGGCATTATTATAAAACAGGCACTACCTACGCAAAAAGTAGATCAAGTTGATCCTTTTTTACTTCTACACCATGGAAAAATGAAGTTTCGTGATGATGTACCTGCAAAAAGACAGGGATTGGATCCACATCCCCATCGGGGTTTTTCACCTGTAACCTTTGTTATTGATGGAGAAGTTCATCATCGAGATAGTAGAGGGAATAACCATATAGCAAAAAAAGGCGAGGTTCAGTGGATGAATGCAGGAATGGGCATTATTCACAGCGAAAGGCCTTCAGAAGAACTGGTAAAGCAAAATAGCTATCAGGAAATACTACAGCTCTGGATAAACTCACCTGCTCATGTAAAAATGAAGCAACCTTATTATCAGCATATATCGATTGATAATATGCCAATAATTGATTCTGAAGATGGGAAAGTAATAAATAAATTAATTGCAGGTAGTTTCAGGGGAGAAACAAGTAAGACAAGAACTGAGAGCAAGATGATGATAATCTGGAGCAATGCTCAGCAGACGGGAATGGAGAGAATTGGAATTCCTGCTGTTCATAATTCTATGTTGTATCTCGTAGCAGGTAAGATTCGAATAGCTGGATATGGACAGATCGAAAGAAAGACATTAGCTGTATTTGATAAGGAGGGAGAAATAGTGGAAATTGAGACCCTTGAGGATTCAGAGTTTATATTATTTACCGGTAAGCCTTTGAATGAAAAAGTAGAGCAACAGGGTCCGTTTGTTATGAATAATCAAACGCAGATAATGGAAGCTTACCGGGATTATCAAATGGGCAAAATGGGTATTTTAATTGAGGAAGATTGATAAATTATCTTCTATATTTTAACATATATCTAACTACATTATCAATCCCGATATTAATTGCATCCAGCATTTCAATTCGTAATTTTAGTAAATCAACACTATAATCTGCTTCATCCAGCAGTAAAAGAGGGAACAATTCATTATTCTTTGGATCAGCCAACATATTAGATGACACATTCCAGTCTTTTATGATTTCATTTCTAAGTGTTGTTGTTCCCGTTGGAGTTTCTAAGTAAGCATTAAGAAGATACCAGATATTATCAGGAAAAACATTGTCAATATTTGTTCCGGTATGGATAGATTTTATGATGTTGTGCTGATTTTTGATTTTTATTCTTTTATCGATTTTAGTAGAACGAATTGCCATATAGGTTGATGCAATTCCAGTAGGAATAGCAATCCAGTCAAACAAATTACTCCCTATTAGATTATCATCTCCTGAAAGAAGTATTGATGCAGTTATCACGGTTGTTATCGCTCCAGTTACGGTAGCCCAGTTGGTTAACCTGTTTTGATTATCATTATTTTCTGTATCTAATTCAACCTGTTTTTTCCTCAATTCAGAAATTAAGCAGTCAATATAATTGACAGTACTAGTTAATTCCCAATCAGCTCTATTTAGTATATTATCAATTTGATTTTCAAGACTTAATACTTCAATTTTTAATTTTAGGCTGCTACTATCCTTTTCTAACTTTTGTTTGAATTTCAGTAGTTTCTCAGCATCGTCTACAATTCCGAATGCATTTACAATAATTGTATTGTTATATCCTATTTTGTCTACTAAAACTGTATGTTTTAAAAGTTCTAAAGAATCATAGATCGTAATATTCTTTGAATATTCCACCCTTGGACAATCGTATTCAACTGGAATTGAATTTATTGTCTTTCTTGGACTAGAGCAGTTTAAGAGTATTACTGAAAAGACTACGTAATAGTAATATTTTAAAGACATTCACTACTAATTTTCGTGTGAAATATGTTCTCTCACTAAAATTAAGAAGCTTATTATTGATAAAGAAAATTATTCCTATAAAGCTGTAAACTATAACAAGATTTCATTATTAAATCGAAAAAGTAATTTCGATTACGGTCATAAAATCTCTTTATAAAGAAATAATAAAAAATTTAAACAAAAAGATTTTTAATCTTAATTCAATGAATGAACTGAACCAAATTTTTAAATTCTTGCCTGATAAGTATAAAGATCATAATAGCGTCCTTTCTTCGCTATTAACTCATCATGATTTCCTCTTTCAACAATTTTGCCGTTTTCGATAACAAGTATTTGATCTGCTTTTCTGATTGTGCTAAGTCTGTGTGCTATTACCAAAGTAGTCCTTCCTTTCATAAGTAGGTTTAGGCTCTCCTGAATATACACTTCACTTTGTGTATCCAGGTTTGAGGTTGCTTCATCTAAAATCAGAATCCTGGGATCTGTCAATATTGCCCTTGCAATTGCTATTCGCTGACGTTGACCTCCGGAAAGTTTTACTCCACGCTCTCCAATTAGAGTTTCCAGTCCATCTTCAAACCTATCGGTAAACTCAGTAACATATGCAGCTTTTGCAGCAGCAGCTATTTCATCATTGTTAGCCGTGGGTCTAGGAAAAATTATGTTCTCTCGTATAGTTCCCTCAAATAAAAAATCATCCTGTAAAACCACCCCAAGATGTTTTCTGAAACTTTTCAGCTCAATTTCTGACATATCTTTCCCATCTAGTAGGATTCTTCCACTTTGTGGTGAAATAAAAGAAGCAGCTAAATTTGCAATAGTGGTTTTACCTGAACCTGATGAACCCACCAGGGCTGTTACTGACCCTGATGGAGCACTAAAGGAAATGTCATGTATTACTTCTTTTCCTTCATCATAACTGAAAGAAACACCTTCAAACTCAATATTACCGTCTAATTGATCGATTTTTAAGTTTCTATTTCCATCAGATCCCTCTAACGCTGTATTCATTAATTCCTCAGTTCTGTCCAGCCCGGCAAAAGCTTCCGTCAATTGACTACCGATATTACTCATTTGAACAATTGGAGCTATCATAAAACCGAGATATAAGGTGAAAGAGAGAAACTCTCCAATGGTAAGGTTGTCATTCATAATCATATACCTACCAATTCCCATAATTCCTGTGCTCGCTAGCCCTAGTAAAAAGGTAGCTGAACTTGTGACCAATGAAGTAGACGTGAGACTTTTCTTTACGTTATCAAAAAGCCTTAGTACTCCCTTATTAAAACTTTCAATTTCCTGCTCTTCTGCATTAAATCCCTTAATCACACGAATTCCATTTATTGTTTCGGTCAACCTGCCCGTGACTTCAGCATTAATTTTTCCTCTTTCTCTGAAGATTGGCCTTATATACCCAAAAGCTTTCAAGGAAATAAAACCAAAAATTCCAACTGGAACCAAAACATACAAAGTCATCATCGGACTTATTCTAATAAGTAAAATAAGAGAAAGAACAGCTGTTAACATTCCTCCGATCAATTGTACAAGTCCGGTTCCAACAAGATTTCTTACACCCTCAACATCTGTCATTATTCGGGATACTAATTCACCTGATTTTGCATTGTCAAAAAACCTTACGGGAAGACTTATAACCTGTCTTTGAACTTTTACCCGCAATTGAGAGATTAAATATTGTGCCTCAACACTTAAAATTCTGGTTAAAGCAAATGAGGTTATGGCCTGAACAACAATTGCTGATATTACTACGATCAACAATATTTTAAGCATTTCCATATTCTTATTTTGAATAACATCATCAATCAGATACTTACTGGCACCGGGAAGAATCAGACTCGACAATCTGCTTATTATGATAAGAAACAAACCAAAAAACAGTATTTTTTTTCTAGGCCAAATTATTGTCTTAAAAACATAGCCTATAGAGACTCGCGAATTACTCATACTTTTTAGTAAGCGTATTTTAAAATAAAAGGTTTCTTTTACTTAGGAATTAATGATTTTTATACTAGGTTAGTCTTGTAGAATAAACTTGAGTTTCTCTTTTCTTTTATTCTTCTTTTCTATTTCGAGTATGTAAACACCTGGAGGCAGAGGTAAGCTTAATATTCCCCGATCGAAACCAGGCTTTAATAGCTCTTTTCCACTTAAGTCCAGTATTCTTATTTCTTGAATTGACTCAGTATTTGTTATGTGTAAATTGCCAGAGGATGAAGGATTTGGGTAAATATCTATTTCATTTTCACCTGACAGACTTAATGGAGGTATATCTTCAACAACATATTCCAAAGTGTCATTGTAAATACATCCGAGAATACTTTCAGCAACAGAGACTATCTCATAAATACCTGCTGAATTAAAAAATAAAGTTGCTTCCAAATCACTGGTTTGTAAATCACCATTCACATACCATCCGGTTGAAGCCATTATTTCATTCAAAGTAAACCTGGAACTAAAACCTTCAGAGAGAAATAATATTTCTGGATTAGATTTTATCGTAACATTATAATTTTCAGGTTCAATATTTAAAACAGTTGGGTCACTGGAAAACCCAGATGTAAGGTTTACAATATAAAGAGTTGTAGAATCTATGATTGTTTCGAACTGAACTGTCTTTGATTTACTAACCAACTGGGTAAGTTTTTCATCCAAGTAAAACCCGAATAAACTCCCATTAATTGGGGAAATCTCCAGAAAATCTCCAGAGCAAACACCTGAATATTCTATTTGTGGTATTTCTGATATTTCAAATGAAAGGATTTCTGTTATTTCAAATGCACAGTTGTTAAGTGTATTACCATTTACAGTAACTTCAATCAATGTATCTGCCAGAATATAGGAAAGGCTATCTTCAGAACTTAAATCACCATTGATTTCCCAGTTATCAATTTCTATCGAAGTACTATTTAACAAGAGTTTAATGGCATTTGGGTGCGTTTCATTGATGTCTGGCAGGAATAAAATATTAAAATCTGTTTTTTCAATTGTAATCTCAAATTCAACTCTTTTACTTTCTAATCCATTTTCTAATCTTGAAATAAAAAAAGTGGTATCACTATTTATACTATTAAAACTTATCAATAAATCAGAATAAACAGGTTTCAATGATTCCTCGGTTAAGTACACATTTAATGTATCTTCATTAAATGTCAAGTTATAAGTTTCATCTAAACAGATCGTCGGATCTACTAAATCCGGAGTTAGAGGTCTTTCCAGAACAGTTAAGGTGTTTCGGGTGGTATCAACGCATCCCTGACTATTTAAAATTGCAACTTCAATAGAATATATTCCTGCAATATCATAAATAGAGTAGGGGTTTTGTATCCCTGATGCCTGAATGCCATTTCCAAAATCCCAATTCCAGGAAATTGGCAGTTTACTTTCATCAATAAAATTGACACGGTTAAAAAGAGAATCACCCAGAAATAATGTGTCCGGCTCAATAGAAAAAGATGCAATATTATCTACCACATCAACTCTATAACCTCTTATTCTATCAAAATTTGAGATGAAGGAAGTTGCATATATTGTAGTATCTGAAAGTACAGTTGGTAGTGTAAATGTTTTGTCAATTGCTAAGGTGTCTAAACCCAAAGGATCGGAAAAGAAAACAAACAAGCTATCTCCTTCTGGGGCTATATCAACAGAGCCACCCTGGCAGCTAATAAATGTCTCAGCAGTAATTGGATTTTGTTCGAATGATTCAATAGAGTTTTCCATTTTATCCAGTAATGAATTAACAGAATCCTGATTTTGATTTACAGCAAATAAAAAGTAAAGCCTCTTTCTTTCATTTGGTGCAATATCATCTACATACGAAGAGATCATACTGGCAACATTTGTTGGTGAAATAAACCCTATTGTATCAATTCCATTTCCTGATAAAAAAAGAGACTTCTTCGAATCAAAGATGTTATCATTAATTTGTGCTTCAGCATTCACATCTATCGCACTAAAAACTATTGAATCTTCAGATAATAGACGAATTCCTGTTGAAAGTTGGCTGCCAGAAGCAGCATATGATGTGTTTACTTTATCCCAGAAAGTACTGTTATTTCCCGGGTCATTTAAATCCAAATCAGCAAACAACCCAAATGAGATATTTTTCAATGTATCGGGATTTGTATTGATCAATTCGTAAGAAATATAAAATGCACTTTCAAGGCCGTCAGGTATTATCGTGGTTTGGTTGATTGATATTAAAGAATCATCCACTTTAAAACTATTTTCACTATAGTCAAAGCTTGGGTAAAAACCTGGTCTAATATTTTTTATTCCTATAAAATCATTAATTCTGGTTTTACTGCTCCACTCGTTTGGGAGATTGTCATAAACGTTTAATGAGTCAATTTTTAAAGCGATTCCAAGCCTGGGTGCAATTTCATTTTCCTGAAAAAACCAGCCAACTGTATCTAGATCCTGAATTACAAGCTGTCCGGAACCCTGAAGTCCTATTTTTGTAGAGGTATTTTCACTTATATAAAAATTGGGCGCAGTTCTGAAACTAATTGGATCAATATCGAATTCACCGTTTTCATATTTGGTAATCAACTGAAGCTCGATAATTTCATCAGATGGAGCATTATCGGTTATTTTCACTAAAA
>CAYTFO010000093.1:8293-14007 GCA_964437135.1 uncultured Roseivirgaceae bacterium
TCTCCTGTCAAAATGAATTCAAGAGTAATTTCTTCATTTAAAACTTCGGCATAAGGAGAAAGTGAATTTAGATTGAAAGAAGGTTCCAGAGCAACATCCAGATAGTTTAAAACATTGAAATAGATATCTACTGTATCACCGTAATAAATTTCTTCAAAATTACGAGTTTGAACAGTAGATGAAAAAGGTCTGATGCTATATGCTCTTTCGTCTGAAACTGCTCGGAATGCATTTAGCCTACCACGTCCTAGCTTGCCAAAATAGGGTTGATTCTCAGGGAGATCATAAATATTATCTGCTGTAGCTCTAATTCGCTCCATGACCTGAATAGCATTATATTCAGGAAAAACATCCTTAACAAGAGCTGCTACACCTGCTACCTGCGGAGCAGCATGACTAGTGCCATTGTCTGTATTGTAAGTATTGTTGTTTTGTGTTGAGTAAATACCAACTCCCGGAGCAGAAATATCAACATTGTTTGAAAAAGTGGAAAACCCGGCTTTTATATCATTGAAATCAGTGGCAGCAACCGAAAGAACATTCTCATAAGAAGCAGGGAAAAAGTCTATTTCACTTGCGGAATTTCCAGCAGCTGCGACAACTATCACATCTTCTTCCAGTACCGCATAGTTGATAATGTCCTGATTAAATTGTGAAAAACTACCTGTTGAACCCCAGCTTAGATTGATAATATCATACCCATTATCTGCAGCATATATGATTGCTTCATAACTCCCGTCAGATGCTGTAAGAGTTGTGGTAAATATTTTTAATGGACTCAATTTCGCATTATATCCAACTGATGCTATACCAATTCCATTATTGGTGGAGGCACTTGAAATTCCACTTACATGGGTCCCGTGTTGGTTTCCATCTGCCTGTGCGTCATTATCATCATCTGCAAAATCATAACCGATATAATCATCAACATAACCGTTATTATCATCATCTATGCCATTTACCTGATCATTTTCATTGGTATATAAATTGTTAGTAATATCCTCATGAACAAGGTCTGTTCCTGTATCAATTACTCCGATAATGATATTTTCATTCGACTTTGTAATGTCCCAGGCCTCATATGCTTTCATTACTTCAAGATACCGTTGAGGTCCACCAATGACTGCCTCCGGGTCATTTGGAATTTCCAATAAGTATTCTTTATAGATGGGTTCAGCATATAGAACGTTCTGCAGGTTATTTAAAGAATCACAGATTTCCTGAATTCTATTTTTATCATCAATACTTAATATGTAGATGTTATCTAAAACTGATTTGGAGGATTTGGTCTGATAGCTTAGCTTTCTTACAGGTACAGGATAATTTTTTTTCGAACCTGAGGGAAATAGCGAAGTGGTTCCGTCTTTATATTTAATTGCAATTTCACCTGTGTATGAAGGTTGTGAAAATGCTGCCAGATTTGAAACTAATAAAACTAAAAAAATGTAATTTTTCCAGTTCATTTACGTAACTGACATTTTCCTAACCATTTTGGAGAAAAGGGTAGGAAAGAACCTTTTTACATAAATTCCTGCTTTTTCCTTTAAACCTCCTATATACACTTCTTCTTTGTCCGATTCAGTGGCTTTGATCATAGCTCTGACACAAGTTTGAACCGTCATTCCATTTGCCTGGGCTTTATCCATCTTTCCCTGGGGTTTTCCTTCGCCTGTAAGAGCATTTAATGAAATATTTGTTTTGATAAACCCAGGACAGGCAATAGTAATTTTGATGTTGTCATCATGATGTTCACTTCTAAGTGCATCAAAAAAGCCATGAAGAGCATGTTTTGCTGCGGAGTAAGCTGATCGTAAAGGCGTACTTATTATGCCAACTGCTGAGGAAGTGATTACAATATGTCCGGATTTACGTTCAACCATGCCTTTCAATACTGCTTTTGTTAGTGCAATAGTCCCAAAGTAATTGACTTCCATTATTTTTCGGTCAACACTCAAATCGGTATTTATTGCTTTATCCCTTTGACTTATACCACCGTTATTATACAGAATATCAATTTTACCATAAATACCCTCAGCTTTACTGGTTATTGCCGGAATTTCATCCGTTTTGCCTAGGTCCAGGGTCAAAGTTGAACAATTTTCAGGGTGCTGGCATGAATTTTTCACCCTTTCCAGTTCTTCTTCGCGTCTTGCTGATATAATGACTTTTGCGCCTTTAGCGTTGATTTGATAAGCCAGCTCTTCACCAATTCCTGAACTGGCTCCAGTAATCCAAACTACTGTGTTATTACTTATTTTCGACATTTAGTTGTTTATTATCTTCTACAAACACCCATATCGTATAAACTCCTTTGGCAGTTCCGATTGGGAAGTTGAGAAGTGCTATACATCCTGAGATCAAAAGTAATACCATCCCCCAGGATTTCCCATTTAATACAGCAAAACCACCAATAATTGATGGAGCAACTATGACTAAAACTATCCCCCAGACAAAAAACCGTATGGCTCCAAAAATAACTTCAACGAAAGCTGCAGTTTCCCGTCCTTCTTCACGAGCGATTTGCTCAAGAATAAATTCACTGAAAGCAGCTATAAACATTGTACCAATGAGTAAAAAAATAATAGTTAAAAAAGCTAGAACTAAATGAATAATGCTAAGTGTTCTTTTGTGTGCTTGTACATCCATGGCTATCGTTTTTCATATATTACAAAATCAAAATCAAATTTATGACGCTCATCTGCAGGATGGTGCTTTCTGCTTGTTTCTTTCCAAATTGATTTATCAAATTCCGGAAAAAAAGTATCACCTTCAATGATTGCATCAATCTCAGTAAGGTAGATTCTATTACAGAACTCTAATCCCATTTTATAGATTTCTCCACCGCCAATAATAAAAAGTTCATCTTCATTATTCTTTTTAGCATATTCAAATATGTCAGCAAGAGTATGAAAGATGATGGCTCCATCTGCATTATATCCTTTATTACGTGTAAGAATAGCATTAGTTCTGTCAGGAAGAGGCCTAAACTTATGGGGAAGGGACTCATAATTCTTACGACCAAGCACAACGATATGTCCCTTTGTGGTTTCTTTAAAGAATTTAAAATCATCAGGTAAATGCCAGGGAAGGTCATTGTCTTTTCCAATCACACGGTTTTCTGACATTGCTGATATCATCGATATATGCATCTTTTAGCTGTTTTTATCGTTTAAATTAGCATAACCTATATACGATATGCTATTGTTTTTACTAATGCTCGGTTTGCTGGTTAATCTGACCGCAAACTTTTTCTTAGCAATTAAATGGAATCAGGATCCTTTTGATTATTTCTTTTTGACTTTTCTAATCGGTCCATTTTCATTGTTACTGCAATTTATCAATCGTCCACGGAAGGCCACGGATAACCTCTGAGAAAGTCCTGAACTTTCATTCTTTTTTTTCCTTCGAGCTGAAGATCTTTTATGTAAACATATCCATCTACCGCTGTGAACCTCATGTAGTTTTTGCCATCAGAAGATGAATTTGCCGGCGCTCTAACTTCACGTTTTTCAGTTTCTACTTCATATATCTTTAAAACTTTCCCATGCAATTTGGTCCATGCTGCAGGGTATGGAGACAAACCTCTTATAAAATTCCGTATATTTTCCGATTGCTGATTCCAGTTGATTTCACAATCTTCCTTAAATATCTTAGGTGCGTGTTTAGGTTCTGATTTCAAATGTTGAGGTAGTGCTTTAACAGAATTATTTTCAATGGCTTCAACTGTTTTTACAACAAGTTCTGAGCCCTTTTCCATAAGTCTTACATAAAGATCACCAACAGTATCCGTATCATGTATAGGTTCTCTTTCCTGAAAAATGATATTTCCAGTATCAATTTCATGCTTTAGGAAAAAAGTTGTTACTCCTGTTTCTTTTTCTCCATTAATTATCGCCCAGTTAATCGGTGCTGCACCTCTGTAATCAGGCAACAAAGAAGCATGTAGATTAAATGTACCATGAGGAGGCATGTTCCAAACAACCTCCGGTAACATTCTAAAAGCAACTACTACCTGTAAGTCTGCTTTCAGTGCCCTCAGTTCATTAAGAAACTCTTCACTTTTCAAATTTGTAGGCTGGAGAATATTCAGGTTTTGAGATAGAGCATATTCTTTTACAGCCGAAATCCCCAATTTTTTACCTCTCCCTTTTGGTTTGTCAGGAGCAGTTATAACTCCCACTATGTTTTTTTTAGCGTCAACCAGAGCTTTTAGACTTTCAACTGCAAACTCCGGTGTTCCCATGAAAACTATTCGCATACCGCAAAACTAGTATTACTGAAATTAGAAATAAGATGTAAGTGCTTTGTTTTTAAATAAAGAAGCAAAAAACCTACCCTGGATCTAAAAATCAAAATTTCTGAAACATAGATTTGCAATACATCGTATATCTATGTATAATTGTTCTATGTATTCAAAAGAATTGTTAAAAGGTACGCTTGAAGTTATTGTACTTAAGCTATTATCAGAGCATAAAGAAATGTATGGATATGAAATAGCCCAGCAGGTAAAAGAATTGACAGAAGGTAAGATTCTTTTAAAGGATGGTTCTTTATATCCGGCACTTCATAAGATGTTGAAAGATGGTAAAGTGTCTTTTAGAGAAGAAAACATCGGCAAAAGAGTTCGTAAATATTATTTTCTCACAAAGGTAGGAGAGGAAGAAAAGGACAATCAATTACTACTTGTAGATGATTTTATTCAGACACTGCAGAAAATCTTATATCGTAAAATATCAACCAATCCATTATGATGACTGATGCGCAAGTTGAATATGTAGAAGAATCGATCTCGAAAAGCAACATCAAAAATTCTTTGCTTAAAAATGATCTTTTGGATCATATGTGTTGTCTGATCGAATCCGAACTAGCTAAAGGAAAATCCTTTGATAAGGCATTTGAAAAAGCTTACAACCAAACATCACCCAACGGCTATGATGAGATTGAAAGAGAAACTGTCTTTTTACTAAACAGAAATAAATTAATGAATATGAAACGATTAACATTTTTATCAGGATTCGTATTTTCATTGACTCTTGTAGCAGGAGTGTATATGAAAATTTTGCATTTTCAGGGTGCTGGAATGACTATGGGTATTGGATTGGTAGGATTTCTTTTTATATTTTTCCCACTTATGCTTTTAAATCAATACCATTCAGTTGCTAATCAAATTATGACAGAAAGAATACGTTTAATAACAGGTCTTTTAAGTATGTTTTTAATACCACTTGGGACTGTAATGAAGTTTCTTCATTTACCGGGTGCAGCGGTTATATTAAGCCTTGGCGGAATTGTGTTTGGCTTTGGTTTTTTACCATTTCTGTTTTTCAGAATGTATAAGCAATCAGTTGAACAGATTTAGATTATTTATTGTAATCCAATTTTACAATTTGACGGATCCCCTCTTCGTATGAAGTAGGGGTGAAATCAAATTCTTTCTCGAATTTAGAACTGTCAAACACATAGTCTCGATCGTACTGATAAAGCATTTCTTTCATTTCGCGCATTATCGGCATAAATAACCCCATTATGCTCACTATAAATTTTGTAGCTACCTGAGATTTAGGTTTTGATTTCATTTCTTCCGCAATCATTTCTATCCATTCACCCCCTGTTGGTGGGTTTCCGGCAGTAGGCAGATGCCAGACCTGTCCATAAGCTTTATCTGAATTACCTAAAATTGCTGTGGCTTTTGATGCATCGGGCGTATAAGTTAC
>CAYTFO010000094.1:0-2561 GCA_964437135.1 uncultured Roseivirgaceae bacterium
TGCTGTTGACACAACATTTCCATCTCCATCCACAATATCTACTAAATTTATATCTGATGCATTTTCAGGCACATAGAATAAAGTTCTGTTTCTGGAATCTTCATTCACCATGTTTTGACCATTACCAATGATGTAAGAGTAAGGATTTCCTGATCTTCCCTCATAAACTAAACCAATCTGTGAAGCAAGGAAACCAGCATATTCCTTTCTATAATTTACCTGTGCAATAATTCTATGACCCTGAGCAAAATCTGATCTTTGAGCCATTTCCATTGTATTTCTTCCATCAACAGTATGAAGCCCTCTCCATTGAGATGAGTTTTGAGAAGACGTACCATCATAGATAGAATAAGCGTCTCCATATGAATATGCTGCTGATCCGAAGAAACCGTTAACAAAAGTTTTAGTCAATTCAAATGAAACGTTATAAGCATAACCGGTTCCATTATTTGAACCAAGATAAATTCCACCATAGGTTGGATCAATTAAATCTCTTCTGTTATATATAGGTCTGTCATCTCCAGATCCAGTAAGGTTTTGTTCTGCAGGTTTTATATTGATGTTTTGATAATATACCTGATTTAGGAATTTGGTGTATAAACCTTCAATCGTTGCGACAAAACCGCCAGGTAGTTTTTGATCTACTGCTAAGTTGAATTTTGCAACCTGCGGTATTTTAAAATCCTCTGCAAATAAATCAATATCACCTGATGGAGTAGGATTGTTAGGATCTATTCCGCCTGTTGGTGGTTGTTGATCCCAGGCTCTAAGTCTTAATTCATCGTCCGTCAACTGGAAGTCAAGAACTGTACCTCTATTTACACCATTATTGTTGTAAGCTCCACCCGGCCATACTAATGGAATTCTTGAAGTAAATATACCAGCTCCACCTCTGATTTGAGTAGTTTTATCTCCATTCAGATCATAGTTGAATCCAAATCTAGGTGCAAAATAAAACTGCGGTGCAATAAATTGACCTGTTTGAGCTCCCTGTAAGTCCCAAACTTCCTCTAAAAGTGGAATGGATCTATTATTAAAGTCTTCATTAACAGGAGTATCATCGAACGTCTGAACATCTGCTCTTAAACCTAAAACTAATTTCAACTTATCATTAGCCTGAAATTCATCCTGAATATATATACCGTAAAGAGCACCATTGAACTCAACTCCGGCAAGTGATTCATCACCTGTAACATTGTCTCTTAGCGAGAAGCTTCTTATGTAGTCATTAGCAGGTTCATCATTAAGGAAATCAGCAAGGTTTGAACCGTTTATCGGTGTATCTCTTTCCCATCCGTAATCCCCATAGTTAAATGGTATGAATAAGTTTTTTGCTCTGTAGAACTCAAGGTTTGCACCTACAAGGAATGTATGTTTTCCTCTGTAATATTCAAAATTGTTATTGATCGTAATTACATCCTGATCCAAAAGGTTAGCTGTTGAAAATGTCTCAGCACCTAGTGTGATACCACCTCTTCCATCATCTATGAAAATAGCTGGAAATGGATCACCAAAAGGATCTCTATCATCTCTAACTAGAGTTGCACCTACAGTAAGGTGGTTACTCATACTATTTCCTATTGCAGACTTTAGCTCTAGGGCAGTTGAGTTTGTATTGGATACGAAATATTCTGAACCATTTCTAAATCTTAATCCAGAAGAACTTGATGATCTTGCTTCCAGATTCTCTGCACCAGTGTAAGCATGTCTGATTGAAAGTTTGTTATTCTGATTTATATTCCAGTCAAGCTTTGCTAATAATTTATCACTATTTAGAAATGCAGTGTTGTCCAGATAAGATCCAGGATTGTAATTCCAATTATTTTCCAGGAAACTGTACAGTCCGTCTATATCGGATTCAGTTAGGTCACCGTTGTAATTATCCAGATTAAAAGGCTGAGGAGTTTCATCTCTTTGAAATTCAGCACTTACAAAGAAGAATAGTTTGTTTTTGATAACCGGACCTGAAACCCATGCACCATATGTCTGAGCTGAAAATTCAGGTAGTTTTTCTTCATCAAGATCCTGATCATCTTCCTGAGGTGTAACACCTGCCATACTTTCATTTCTGAATAAATAATAAGCAGAACCTTTCACCTCGTTTGATCCACTTCTGGTTACAGCATTTATAGATCCACCCGCAAATCCAGATTGTCTCACATCGAAAGGAGCTACCGATACCTGGAATTGCTCAATTGCATCCAAACTAATCGGAGACACACCTGTCTGTCCTCCGTTTGTACCTGAGGCAGCTAATCCGAATACATCGTTATTTACTGCACCATCTATATAGATAGCATTATATCTATTGTTCATTCCTCCAATAGATATTTCCAATCCATCATTGCCTTCACTAATTCTGGCCTGTGGATTAAATCTTGCAAAATCACCAATAGATCTTGAAACTGTAGGTGTTGCATTGATTCTTTCAACAGAAATAAAAGTTTGAGCACCTGTTCTGTTTCCATCAAAAACATCTCCCTGTGTAGCGGAAACCACAACAGCCTCTAACTCAGTAGCAGATTCTGATAACTCAACATTAATGTTAAAGGTCTGGCCCA
>CAYTFO010000094.1:2571-13565 GCA_964437135.1 uncultured Roseivirgaceae bacterium
GGCCCAATGAAAGGTAGATATCTTTTCTTTCAAAAGACTCAAATCCTACATAACTTACATTTACGGTGTATGGACCACCGACATTCATACTTGGAAGCCTGAAGTATCCATCATAATCTGTGATGTTACCCCACTCCGAACCAGTTGGTTCATGAATAGCCCTAACGGTAGCACCAATAAGAGCTTCTCCATTAGAATCTGTCACTCTACCTCTCATCGAAGCAGTAGTGGTTCCCTGTCCAACTGCTGAATAGTAAGCAGTTGTTAAAATGGTTACAATAAGCAGTAATTGTTTTCTCATTACATTTTGGTTTTTTATAGATGAAGCAAAACTAAACAGCCTTTATTCAAAGAATTGATTCGAGAAATTAAATTTTGTTTTTCCAGATTAAAAGTATGTTAAGCAAAATAAAATACAGAAGAAAAGCATTAATAAAAATTATTCAATAAATCTGCCTAACAATTAAAAGATTATAAATATGGATTAATGAAAGGCGATAGATTTGCATTATACCTAGATTCAATATAGAAATTTTAAGTGTATAATATTAAATAAATGTTAATTTTTACCTAAAACTGTTTATTGCAGCTCTCACTGAACCGTACTTATCAAGCAATTCTTTTGCTTTACTTTCTTCAATACTTAATTCACTCATTATCATTCTCACTCCCCTTGAAACTAGTTTATTATTTGATAACTGCATATCCACCATTTTATTCCCCTTTACCCTTCCAAGCCCTATCATCGCTACTGTTGAAATCATGTTCAATACCATTTTTTGAACTGTTCCTGCTTTCATCCTAGTGCTTCCAGTCACAAATTCAGGACCTACTATGATTTCTAATGGATGATCTACATTTTCTGCTAGTTCTGTATTTAAATTGCAAGTAATACATGCTGTCAACATTCCTTTTTCTCTAGCTTCTTTAATTCCTCCAATAACATAGGGAGTCCTGCCCGAAGCAGCTATACCAACTAAAGTATCATTTTTACTAACATTGTATTCAGCTAAATCTTTCCATGCCTGTTTTGGATTATCCTCTGCATGTTCTACGGATTTACGAATAGCAGAGTCACCCCCTGCAATTAAACCCACTACTACATTAGGGTCTACTCCAAATGTTGGTGGACACTCCGAAGCATCCAATATCCCTAATCTTCCGCTGGTTCCGGCTCCTATGTAAAATAATCTTCCTCCTTTTTCCATCCTGGGAATTAACTCCAAAAGAAATTTTTCGATTGCTGGTAATACTTTTTCAACCGCTAAAGCAACTTTTTTATCCTCCTCATTTATGCCCAATAGAAGTTCATGTATTTCTTTTTTTTCAAGGTCATTATGATTTGAATCTGATTCTGTAATAGACATAACTATTGTTTTTGATGGTAGAGTGAAAGCCCGGCTATAGGTGTTTCTACAATATTGTGAATTTGAAATCCCAAATCTGCTCCTACCTGTCTCAATATATCACTAAAATAAAAAGCTATGGAGCCACTAAAACTAATTGAATTATTTTTAATCTCATTTTGTACAAAGGTCTTGAAAAACGTATGAAAAGAATCTGTCACTAATTGATATGAATACGGATGATTAATGTTTTGAAGTAAAAATTTAGAGAAAGAAGCTAAGAACTTTCTCCCGTCTAATCCATAAACCTGTTGCAGTAATTCATCATCAGACATATTAATTCTCTTTTGAAAGCGAATTCTTAAATCATCCGGCAGTTTCGACCTTAGATAATCTGAAACTAATCTTTTACCCATGTAGCTGCCACTTCCTTCATCCCCCATAATGTAACCCAATGATTGAACCGATTTATAAACCTTTTGTCCATCATAAAATGCGAAATTTGTTCCTGAACCGAGAATCGCCACATAACCTTCTCTATCCAGAAATAAGCTTCTGGCTGCTCCCAATAAGTCTGATTCCAGATTAATTTTAGCCTGAGGAAAAAGTTGTGAAAGTTTTTCATTAAACAAGGTATCTTTTGGAATATCTAACCCTGCTCCAGCTACATAAAAATAAATGCTTTTAGCTTCTTGATAAGGTTTTATTTCAGAGCTGATATCCGCAATATACCTGGAAATATCTCCTGTAAGTAAATTAAGGCCAGTAGTTTGTAATTGAGATATTTCATCACCTAAAACCCTCCAGCTTGTATTCGTTCCGCCGGCATCAGCTATAACAATCATATCAATTTTCCTACAACTTTAAATCTTTCAAATACCCCCTGATCATGTGGTGCATCCTGAAGTTCAGATGTCAAATCCTGGCCTGCCCAATGTTCATAATGTTTACCATTCTTCCACAATCGACTCTCAGATACGTCATATATCACTCCATTAAAAGCGATCCAAATCTCATCCCGGTCCTGTCCATTTCTTAGCGCAAGTTGATGAATACCATATTCTTTCATCTAATTTAAAGTAACTAATGTAATACCACTTCCACCTCGATCCACATGCTCATCCTGGTAACTTTGAACATTTGGTTCTGAACTTAGATGATTTCTGATAATTTCTCTGAGTATTCCATGCCCTTTACCATGAAGAATACGCAAATTATTCTGCCCCAGAATCGTAGCATCATTTATAAATCTGTCAAGTATTGGAAGAACCTCCTCTACCCTCTTTCCTCTCACATCTAATTCAGATGAAAATGAAGTCATCTTATCATTCAGGTTCAAACCCAGACTCGATTTAGACCTGCTTATTTTCTTAGCCTGAGTATTTGAAATTTTCTCAAGTCTTTCTATTTCAACAAATGACTTGAGTTGGCCAAATGAGACTTCCGCCTTCTTACCCTTTACTGAAAGCACATAACCTACAGAATCACTGTTTCTTAGCCTAACCTGATCATCTTTCTCTATATTTCCTTCTATCTTTTTGACCTTCTTTGGTTCTCTTCTTTTTATAGGTTTATCCTCAACTTTTAGACTTTCCTCAAATGTTTTAAGTTCCTCCCGAATTTTCCTGGTTTTTTCTTTTTCAGCGTTCTTTTCCTTGATTAATCTAATAGAATTTTCAATTTTAGCATTTGCTTCAATCAGCAATTGCTTAGCCTCTGTTTTGGCATTTTTTAGAATTTTTTTCTCCTCTTGCCTGATCATTTCCCGAAGTCTTTCGTAATCAGTCCTTAACTCATTTAGTTCATTCTCCTTATTCTCGATACTTCTTGTTTTTCTTTCCAGTTTGATCTTCTCAGCCTGTATATCAGCAAGCATTTTGTCATATGAAACCTGCTCAATACCGACCAATTCTTTTGCTCTTTTTAATACCTTTTCAGAAAGACCATTTTTCATTGCCATCTCCATAGCAAATGAACTCCCGGGTTTACCGATATCAAGTTGATATAAAGGTTCAAGTTGATCCGCATCAAACTTCATGGATGCATTTAGAATACCCGTTGCTTTTTCAGCATATTCTTTAATATTACCATAGTGAGTAGTTATTACTCCATATGAATTGGATTTATGTATAACTTCCAGCGCGGACTCTGCAATTGCTCCGCCATATCTTGGTTCCGTTCCCGTTCCAAATTCATCTATAAAAACTAGTGTTCGTTTATCGGAGAAACGAGTAAAATAGTTCATTGCCTGCAATCTTGAGCTGTAAGTACTTAAATCTGATTCTAATGATTGCGAGTCCCCTATATCAATAAAGAAATTAGAAAAAATACCTAAAACACTGTTTTCATCACAGGTAACCGGAAATCCACATTGAAAACAATACTGTAAAATTCCAACAGTTTTCATAGCAACTGATTTTCCACCAGCATTAGGCCCTGAAATCACTACAATTCTGTTTTGGTTGTGATCTAAATGCAATGACAAAGGGATTACCTTTTTCTTTAGCTCCCGATTTATTTTCCATAAAATTGGATGGAAAGCATTCTTTAAATCAATCTGGGGGGTCTTGGTAAGTATTGGAACAGATGCATTAAATTCCGTAGCGAATCTTGCTTTTGCATTGAGAAAGTCAATCAAAATCAAAAATGCAGCACCTTTTTGCAGGTCATTGATCGATTCTCTTATCAAATCAGATAATTCCAGCAGAATTTTTTGAACTTCTCTCTTCTCCTGGTAATACCATTCACGTACTTCATTGTTAAGTGCAAGAACTTGTGTTGGTTCTAAAAAAACAGTTTGTCCGGTTGAAGATTCGTCATGAACAAATCCAGGAACCTGTCTTTTATGTTCTGCCTTAACAGGAATAACTAAACGCCCTTCTCTTATGGTTACCTCACTATCTTCATCAGTAAACTTATCCTTTTTAACATTGCTGAGTATTGATTTTATGACTTTTCGGACCTTTTGTTCTGATTTTAATATTTCAGCCCGGATCATTCGTAGTTCTGGACTGGCATCGTCTTTTACTACCCCGTTTTGATCAAGCTTTGACTCTATTTCTCTCACCAATTCAAGGTCTGAAATAAATCCAAGTGTTAGTCTAAAAAGGTTTTCATAATTATCCTTGTTCTTTTTTAAGAATTGAGTCCAGTCATAAATGGATTTGAGACTTTTTTTGAACATAACCAGGTCCTCACCAATCAAAAAAGCTCCCCTGGTTTTAACCTTTTTTATAAATGGCTCAATATCCAGAAAGTAATTTCCCGGTTTATTTTCGGCGTCATTTGTTAATGCAATAAATTCCCTGGTTTGATCTAAAAATCTGGATAATTTGGTAAAATCATTGAGTGGTTGTGATTTATCAACCCATTTCTTTGCAGCATCCGTTTCACAAAATCCGGCGATTATCTCTCTAACCTGATCTACTTCCAGTTTTTCTTCAATTCTTTCCGGATAAAACAGCATTATTAATCTATATTTTTATTTTTCTCCCGTAACATCAAACTATCTACAACTATTTCATATATGTCATGATAAAGTGCTGGATTATCAGCATAGAAATCAAGACTATTCGCATAACCAGCACTGTCGATTTGATGTTTAGCAAAGATTTCTTTTTCGAGAAAATAATACACTTTTTCAGCACTGTCCTTTTTAAGGAAAAGCTGGCTTACCTTTGCTTCAAGTAAATGAACATCCCTAAGAATCAGGGCCATTTTTTCAGGTTCTATAATGTCTTCAGGAATCTGATCGTTGTTTTTACATGCCACTAATAAAATAATAAGGCATATTTGAAGTAATCTCATTTTTTATCTAACAGGTTCTACTAATTTTGAAACGTAAAAGTATGACTGATGAAGGAAATCCTCAAAAAGTTACGAAAATACGAAATAAGAGTAAGGAAAGCTATCAACTCACAGATGCAGGGTGATTTTCAGTCAGTTTTTAAGGGTTCTGGACTTGAATTTGATGATGTTAGGCAATATCAGTATGGTGATGATATAAGGACCATTGACTGGAATGTGACTGCTAAAGGACATGGCACTTTTGTCAAAACGTTTAAGGAAGAAAAAGAACAAACCATATTGTTCATTGTTGATGTTTCTGCATCTCAGGAAATTGGAAAAGGTGGCCAGCAGAAGATTGACATCGGGAAAGAGATAGCTTCTTTACTGGCAATTTCTGCTATCAAAGAAAGTAGTCAGGTGGGTTTAATGTGCTATTCTGATCGATTGGAGAAGTATGTAAAACCAGCCAAAGGACAAAGACATGGGTATGAGTTGATATCCCAGTTGTATGAACTACAACCAGTTTCAAAAAAAACAAATATTGATGGTGCCATAAAGTTTGCTCTTAATTTACTGAAGAGGAAGTCGATCATTTTTCTAATTTCTGACTTTGTGGATGAAGACTACATTCATAGCTTAAAAGGAATGGGAAGAAAACACGATTTGATTATAATTCAATTGTTTGACAGACAGGAAACGATGATCCCAAGCTTAGGAATTGTGCCTCTGTACGAAAAAGAGTCAGGTAAAAACATCTGGATTAATACTTCATCGTCAAAATTTAAGAAAATAATGTCTTCAAAAACCAAAGTACAGTCTGAAACACTTGAGGATTTTTGTCGTAGAAATGATATCAATTATTTGTCTATCAATACGCATGAGGACTATGTCCCTAAGCTAATTAAATTGTTCAAATACAGAAATAAAAGTGCTTCTCAACGTGCGAGATAGGATATACAAGATTTTAATTTTATTTTGTTTAACAACAGTAGTTTCTGCTCAGACACCTGAATTGAAGAGTGGCTTTATTCAGGATTCATTGAGTATAGGCGAAGAAGTAGAATTTTGGATGAAAGTTTCATATCCAATATCTACTGACGTTCTTTTACCTGATACAAATTATAATTTTGCACCATTCGAGTTCCTTGATAAAAAGTATTTTGAAACTCAATTTGATGGAGAAGAAGCAATTGATTCAGCTGTTTATTATCTGCAATCATTTGAAATTGATAAAATACAATATCTAAGTCTTCCGGTAACAGTATTTAAAAATGGTGATTCCACACAAATTTTTAGTGCAAGAGATTCCATATTTTTCAGGGATCTTGCTCCAATAGTTAATGATACTACATCGCTCAAATCCAACGTAGAATATTTATCTGTAAATAAACAGTTTAATTATCCTTTATGGGCAATCATACTAGCCTCATTAGGTGTAATCGTTGTAGTTTTATTATTGATTTTCGGGAAAAGAATTCGTAGATATTTCTTATTGAAGCGAATGAAAAAGGATTTTGAGAAATTCAATGAACAGTTTTCCGCCTTAATTCAGGAAGTAAAGAAAACTCCTGAAAAAACTACAGTAGAAAAATCACTAAATGTCTGGAAAAGATACGCTGAAAAACTAGAAAAAGAACCTTTCAGAAAACTCACAACTACTGAAATTCTTGAATATCCCTTTACATCTGAGCTTTCCGAAGCATTGAAAACAATCGATCGATTAATTTATGGAAATCAAAAACAAGATAATATTTTCAAAGAATTGGAAGTAATAGAAGATTATACTCAACATCGTTATTCGATCAAAAAAATGGAATTGAAAAATGACAGATAATTGGTTTTCGCTTCAATGGTATTATCCTTCTATACTTAAAGGATTTGATTGGGCCTCTCCAATTTGGCTTTATTTAATTCTTTTAATACCCGTCATTATACTTTTTAAAATCTTTTTTGAAAGGAGATTTAGAAAGTACCTGCCTGTGGCTTTAACAAAGGAATCTCTTAAAAGTGAACCGCTGGCATTGTTGCGCTTTATTCCTCCTGTCCTATTTGTACTCAGTCTGATATTGATTTTAACTGCTCTCGCCAGACCCCAGGTAACAAATGAACAGGTTGAGCAATGGAGTGAAGGTATTGACATCATGCTTGTAATTGATATCTCTCAATCCATGCAAATACAGGATTTTAAACCTAACCGCCTCGAGTCCGCTAAAAAAGTTGCTAAAAACTTTGTTTCGGGAAGGTTTCAGGATCGGATTGGATTGGTGGTTTTCTCAGGTGATGCATATTCCAGATCCCCTTTGACTACGGATTATGAACTGCTGAATACATACATAGACGACATTAATTTTGAACTGATAGAAAACAGAGGAACTGCTATCGGTAGTGCATTGGCAGTGGGCACAAACCGGCTTAGAGAATCTGACTCAAAATCAAAGGTAATGATATTACTTAGTGATGGAGATAATACTGCAGGTAATATAGATCCAATCACAGCAGCCAAACTTGCTGCGGCATATTCAATAAAAATTTACACCATTGCCATTGGAAAAGAAGGTAAGGTGCCTTTCGGAACGGATTTTTTTGGGAATACACGATATGTTGAAAACACATTAGATGAAATCAATCTTCGAGAAATTGCAAAAATTGGATCCGGAAATTTTTACAGAGTATCAGATATTGAAGCTCTCGAAACTGTTTTTAATGAAATTGACCAACTTGAAAAAGCCGAGATCAAAGAAACAAGATACAAGGATACTATCGATTATTACTACATCTATTTGAGATGGGCTATTCTATTCTTCCTTGCCTGGTTATTGTTAAAGTCAACTTTTATTTCTAATATTTTAGTTGACTGATAAGGGTTTAAATAATCAAAGTAGTTAAAGCATTAGATACTTCACAATTTCATGTTTCATAGGTTACAGCGAAAATCCCGATACTTAATCGGGATTTTTTTTATTTAGTCTGTAACTTTTCAAAAAGACTGTCGTCTACGGGTTGAAATGTCAGAACTTTTTAACACTCAAGTAATGCCAGCAGTACAGAAAATGTATCGCTACGCTTTCTCCATTTTAAAGAATGAAGATACAGCGCACGATGTCGTTCAGGACTGTCTGGAAAAAATCTGGAAAAAGAAAGACATACTTGATACAATTCATCAACCCGAAGCCTGGGTAATGCGCATTACCAGGAATCAATGTTATGATTGGGTTAAAACAAACAGGTTTTCGGTTGGAAATGAAAGTACTGACATGATTATTGATAATGCGAAATCCGAATTGAATAGCAATTTTTCTGATGAAAAAGAATGGTTGGACAAAGTCCTGGGAGGGCTACAGCCCAAGCAAAAGGAAATTTTTTATTTGAGAGATATTGAGGGATTTACATATCAGGAAATAGCAGAGGTACTTAATATCTCCATTGAGGATGTTAAGGTAACATTACACAGAGCACGGAAGACGATACGTGAAAAAATGACCAAAATAAGTAATTATGGGATCGCGAATTGAAAAATTGAAAGAAAAGTACTGGTCAGGGAAAACAAGTTTAACCGAGGAGATGGAACTTAAAGAATACTTTGACCAAAATCCATCACTTCAAAACGATGAAGCTTATTTCAGACTTTTAAAGAAAAATAGCACAAAAGAAAGTTTGAGAAACTTCAAGCACCCTGAGTCCAGAAAAAAAATTCCTTCATGGTTTTCAGCTGCTGCTTCTCTTATTGTTGGGGTTGGAATAGCTATTGCTGTCTTTCTGGATGCTCAAAAACAAAAAGAGTACATAATCGAAGATCCTCAGGAAGCATATGAAATAACAAGAAAAGCTTTACTGATGGTATCCAGTGGTTTGAATAAAGGAACAGAATACAGTTCTGAACTACAAAAAATTAACAAAGCAGAAGAAATTATTAAAGAAGAAGAATTATGAAACGAATAGCAATCAGTTTATCAATGTTATTGATATCAGTAATGGTATTTGGCCAATCTACGGTCATAACCAAATACTTTGATAAATTCTCGGATAATGAGGATTTTGTAAAAGTCTCTATTAGTAGTAAAATGTTTTCATTGTTTACTGAATTGGAAGCGGGAAGTGATGCAGAAAAAGAGTTTCTGGAAGCTGCAAGTAAGTTGAAAGGCATGAAAATGATAGTTGGCGATTCGGTTGAAGGAGCAGCCACTCTTTACAAGCAGGCAATAAAAGACATTCAGGGAGCAGGACTTGAAGAGCTAATGACGGTAACAGATGCAGAAGAAAATTTCCAGTTTTTGATTAAAGATAAAGATGGGAAAATCGAAGAGCTAATGATGGTAGCCGGTGGTAAAAAGAACTTTGTTTTATTAAGCCTTTATGGAGAAATTGATCTTAAGAATATCTCAAAAATAGCCAGGGCTATGAATGTTGATGGTTTATCAAAACTTTCCAAAATAGACGAAGGTGACAATTAATTTGAAGAAAATTTTATTAATAACTCTGATATTGGGGCTTTCGCAGCCCCTTTTTTCGCAGCAAAAGCATATAAAAGGTTATTTCGAAGAACAAAGGGACCGCAAGTTTTGCTTCTACCCTTCCACCTTAAGGATGGTGAATATTTCAAATAATGAAGCCTATAATGAGATGGTGAGCGGAGTGAATAAATTATTGATTTATACGCTGGATTCGACTGCAAGAGCAAATGATATGGCTTCAAAAATGATTGATACTTATCGCGGTCTGGAATTTGATGAGTATGTTTCAATGCTGGGAGGAACCACAGAAATGATGATTTATGGTAAAGAAGATGTCCATGCGATAGTGGGCTATTTTGCTGAAAAAGATATGATCATAGCTTTTTATCTGGATGGAGTTATTGAATTTCAAAAAATCCCTACACTTTTTAATACATTGAAAGAAAATGATCTGCTGGATGTTTTCAACCTGACCGATAAACTAAACTAAATGTCAACAACCCTCAGAATAAAAGGACTTACCAAAAAATTTGGGAGAATAACTGCTGTAAACAACCTCGATCTTTCGATAGAATCAGGACAGGTATTTGGTATTCTGGGGCCAAACGGCTCAGGAAAAACCACAACTTTGGGTATGCTACTGGATGTGATTACACCTACCGATGGCGATTATGAATGGTTTGGTGGATTGGCAAAAACCGAAAGCAGAAAAAAAATTGGATCTATACTGGAAACTCCATGCTTTTATCCTTATTTATCAGCTGTTCAAAACCTGAGAATAATTGCACACATCAAGGAGTGTTCATTTGACAGAATTGAAAGAGTCCTTGAAGATGTAAATCTATCCGAAAGGAAAGATGATGAATTTAAGACTTACAGCCTTGGAATGAAGCAGCGATTAAGTATTGCAGCAGCCCTGCTTTCTGATCCTCCAATATTGATTTTAGATGAACCTACCAATGGACTTGACCCGGAGGGAATAGCAGAAGTCCGGGATCTAATAAAAGATATTGCAGATCAGGGAAAAACCATCCTTCTTGCTTCTCATTTGCTCGATGAAGTTCAAAAGGTTTGTACTGATTTTTGTATTCTCAAAAATGGTAGAAAGCTTCATGAAGGAAAAGTCGAAGATATTCTTGGAGAAACTAAGTCTGTTGTGATTTCTGCAGATGACAATGAAAAACTTTTTGAATTAATGGACTCCTTTTATGGACTTACAAGTATTACTAAAGAAGCAAAAGAGCTGACGGTAGTACTGAAAGAAGAAACTACTCCTTCTGATCTCAATTCATATTGTCATAATCATGGAATTTCACTTAAGAAGTTAAATCCAATTTACAAATCACTGGAAAAAGAGTTTTTGAAAATTTTAAAAGAAGAAAATCAATGATTAGGGCTTTTAAATTAG
>CAYTFO010000095.1:0-13459 GCA_964437135.1 uncultured Roseivirgaceae bacterium
TATAAGGTTATAAATAATCATGTCAGTAGTCTAAAAGACTGGAAATCCAGTTTTATACAGCCTGTTGCTGAGAGTTGGATGAAAAGATACTTCTAGTTAGGGGAAGCTAAAATTTTGTTGTTTTAATTCAGCATATGAATTAGATTTTATCGTTACAAAGGATATGAAGATTATCAAAATATCATTTTTCTTTTTTTTTATCTATGGGTGCTCAAGCCTGCAAAGTAGTCTGGATAAGGGGGAATATGATGTTGTAATCAATAAGTATGCTGGTAGTTTGGAAAAAAACGATCCGGAGATAAACTATAAGGTGGCAGAAGCATATCGCAAGTCGAATAGATTACAGGAGTCAGTACCTTTTTACAAAGAGGCTTTGGACAAAGGGGTTGCGGAGGAGGAAGCATACTATTATTATGCAAAGGCCCTGAAGGCAAACAGATCTTACGATGAAGCACAGAAAGTGATTGAAAATTCACTACCGGAGTTGACAGACGAAAGGGTTAAAAAACTAGTAAATAACGAGTTGAAAAACCTTACTTCTCTAGAGGAGATCAAAAATTCTGAAACCTACTACAGAGTCAAAAATCTGGAAGAAATCAACACGGAAGGGGCTGAATATGCACCGGTTTACACAAATAATTACCTTTATTTTACTTCAAATAGGGACGGTGGTAAGATATATAAAAATACTGGTACACCCTTCACAGATATTTACAGAGTAGGGACAAAAGGAGCGAATGTAAACCTTAGAACATTACAGAAGCTTGATGAAATTATCAATGAGCCAGGGATAAACGAAGGAACACTTACAACATCTTCTGATGGGCGTACGGTCATTTTTGGAAAAGGAAATTCCGGTAAAGCCAGTGGTAATAGTGAAGTTAATCTTTATTTCACAAGGTACAGAAACGGCACCTGGATTGAACCAAGACCTCTATCGATAAATGATCCCGGATATTGGGATAGTACTCCTGCCTTAACTCCGGATGGTACTTCTCTATATTTTGCAAGTAACAGGCCCGGAGGATATGGGGGTACTGATATTTATGTTGCCAAACTTAATAGAAGAGGTAGGTGGGTAGATGTGAGGAACCTAGGGCCGGAAATCAATACACCAGGAAATGAAATGTTTCCTTTTGTATCAGCAAGTGGATATCTCTATTTCGCATCAGACGGTCATCCTGGATTTGGCAAGCTTGATATATTTAAAGCCACCCGGGAAAGTAATCTGATTTCTATACGAAACCTCGGGGCTCCCATGAACAGTAGTGCAGATGATTTTGGATATTTTGAATTTGACCTTACAAGAGGTTTCTTTTCATCCAACAGAAAAGGTGGTATCGGTGATGATGACATTTACACATTTGTAAATGAAGATCCTGATCTAAAAATTATCAACTATTATTTAGTGGGTGTGACAGTGACCGATAATGATGCAGGTGAAGAAATTGTTGTGGCAAATTCTAAAGTAAAATTAACAACGAAAACAGGTGAGATAGTTGACGAGTCATTTACCGGAGAGGATGGAAAATTCAGGTTCAGATTGTTTCCTGAGGAGGTTTACGATTTGATTGCTGAAAAACAAGATTATTTCACTACAAGAAATACTTTTTCTACAGTTGCTAAAAGTGTAAACAGAGATACATTAACCCAGCTCATTACCAATGTTGAGTTTGAAACAAAAATTCGTTTAGATCGAATTGTGATTGAAAAACCAATTGTATTGAACAACATCTACTACGATCTGGACAAGGCTAATATCCGGCCTGATGCAGAACCGGTACTTGATAGTCTGGTCATGATAATGAATGATAATCCGGATATTTTCATAGAATTGGGTTCGCATACTGATGCCAGGCAAACAGATGCCTACAATATGGACTTATCACAAAGAAGAGCATTATCTGCAGTCAGATATATAATTGGAAAAGGGATTGATTCTAACAGAATTACAGCAAAAGGTTATGGTGAGTCTCAGCTTATCATAGAGAACGCTCAAACTGAGGAAGAACATCAGATAAATCGTAGAACTGAATTTAAAGTACTAAAATATAATCCGAAAGATACCGGAAATGAATTGCCCCCATCAAATGAATTACTGGACGAATATGACAGGTTCTTCGATGAGGGAACTGAAGGAGATGAATAGATTACCTGTGAACTTTGATACAACGAACACTATTTAAGTGTTTGGTTCCGACACCATCATCAAAATGTATAACAGGATCTCCGGACTTAAATGTCATTAGCCCATCTGCCTTTTCTCCAAGTTCTGAAGAATCCCAGTAATTTCCCTCCTGTCCAACTTTATTATAAAATTCGGGGCTGTATCCAAAACCTCCCAAAAGAATTTTCATCGGAGAATCACCTGACTCCTGAAGTACTTTTCCCGCTTTACCAATTCCACCATAAAGTGAAAACAACATAAACCAATCTTTTCTGGTTGGGATTCTCCATCCTTCCGGACATGCATCCTTAGCAGCCTCATATGTGTAAAGTCTTCCGAATTTATCACAATAAGCTGGCTCGTCAACATAGCAGTAGGAACCCTCAGTTGTTTCAAAATTCGAATTTTGAGTTAACCATGAACGCTTGATGCTTACTCCACCTTCTAAAGGTATTTCGAATTCAATAGCACTGTAGGTTTGACCATCTCTATCGTCAGTAACGGTAAACTCTGTTTGAGCCAACAGGGAAAAAGATGTAAGGCTTACTAATAAATATAATATAATTGATCTCATAGGATATGGCGATTTATGGGTATAATATTAATGTAAAATGAGACTAATTTGAACATTAAACCTTGTTTTTATTAGTAAAATATAAAAATCATAATAAAACAACTAAATATTCTGGTACTCTTTTATCATTTTATTCACATTTGAAAGTTAATGAAAGTCCTCATTTACCTCAAAGAATTTTTTCAGAATTCAAAGCTTTTAATTGTAGGCTTAATATTTGGTTTAAATAGTTTTCTATTTGGTAATTGGGTAGTCAGAATCCCTGATGTAAAAATTCACATAGGTCTGGATGATTATGAATTAGGTTTAGCGTTATTGGGTGCGCCTGTTGGGGCAATTGTCATTTTACCGTTTGTAGGATATATAATTGATAGATTTAGGTTAGGGAAAGTATTATTTCTAAGCAGTTTTCTGCATTCAGTGTCGTTGATTCCGCTGGCATTTTCAGAAAACTTCTGGCAGCTTTTTATTTCACTAGTATTTTTTGGAATTACAAATGCAACTATGGATGTTTCGATGAACTCAGTAGCTGTTTTAGTTGAAAAGGAAAGTAAAAGATCTATAATGTCGACCTGTCATGGAATGTGGAGTCTGGGAGCCATGATAGGTTCGGTTTCTGCTTCATTTTTTTTACTCATAGGTTTTGAGCATAATTATCACCTGATGATCATAAGTGTTGTAGTTGCTTCATTCTTTTTGTTAAAAAATAGGTCATTATCATTTTATAAAGATGAAAATATTACAAATGCGAAAGTATTTTCTGTACCAAATGTCAAACTTCTAGTATTAGCTTTTATGGCATTTTGTATCATGATTTCAGAGGGTGCGATAGCAGATTGGAGTGCTCTGTACATGATCGAGGTTGTAAAATCACCTGCTTTTTTCGTTGGACTTTCCTATGCTTCCTATTCTTTAATTATGGCAATGGGGAGGTTTTCTGGTGATGCGTTATTTCCGGTTCTTGGGAAAAAGAGAATTGCGATTATTGGAGGACTGCTCGGAGCATTTGGTTTGGGGTCTACGCTTTTGGTTTCAAATCATCTTTATGCAATAGTTGGTTTTGGGATTACAGGCTTAGGTTTTTCCTGTATTATACCCGTTATTTTTTCATCAGCTGCAAATGAACCCGGATACACCAAAGGTGCCGGGATTGGTTCCGTGACGGTTATTGGCTACTTTGGATTCCTGGCAGGTCCTCCATTTATCGGTTATCTGTCTGAGACATTTTCACTAACATTTGGGTTGGGTCTGGTTGTATTACTTTCCCTGATGGTATCAGCAATTGCAAACTTTATAAGATTCAGATAAGCTAAACATTAAGCTCCTGTATTTTGTCATTAAGAAACTTGGACAGTTCATCAAGTTCTGCAGATATCTTGTAAATTTCAGAAGAGGTCACAGAGTTTTGTTTGGATATTTTAAAGAACTCTTTTAAGGAATAGTTAACATTCTGAATGCTTGAAGCCTGTTTAACGCTTGAATCTGATATTTCCTTTATAAGATTTGCAGACTTTTCAACTTCAGGTAAAAAGTTAAGGAGCAACTCGGAAACCTCTTCGGTTTGTTTAGTTCCTTTTTTTGTAGATGCAACGATATCCTGTGAAGCTAATCTGCTTCTTTCAGCAAGCTTTCTTACTTCAGAAGCGATAACTGCAAAACCACTACCGTCAGAACCAGCTTTTACAGCTTCTATTGATGCATTGAGAGCCAAAAGGTTGGTTTGTCTGAAAATCTCTTCAATGATTTGAATTTTTTGAGCAATAGTGTTGATTTCAGCGACATTTAGCTCAATTGCTTGTTTAATTTTACCCATCTCATTCATGGATTTAGTACTGATTTCATTCGTAATTCGGGCATTTTCAGTGTTTTTATGAGTATAATTTGTCAGCACTTCTATATCCTGTTCTATTTCCTTGGCAGTTTCGCTTTGTTTCTTAGCATCATCAGCCAGGGATCCACTTTTAAGCTTTAGGTTATCTCCTGAATTTGTTATTTGAGTACTTTTCTCTTTTAGAAGGTCGATAATATTTTTCAGATCTGATGTTCGTTCTTCCACTTGTTGTTTGAGCATTAATCGTTGCTTTTTAAGCTCTCTGACACGCCATTGATATGCTATGAATAATGTAAATACGATTATGAAAAGTGCTATACTTCTGAACCACCACGTATTCCACCATGGAGGTAAAACAGAAATACTCAATACTCTTTCATTTTCAGACCAAAGACCATCACTGTTGGTTCCTCTTATTATTAATGTGTATTCTCCTGCATCCAGGTTTGTATATGTTGCTTCTCTTTTGTCTGAATTGACTTTTTTCCAATCTTCATCAAAACCTTTAAGAATGTACTCATATTTGTTTCTTTCCGGAGAAGTATAATCAAGAGCGGCAAAATCAATTGAAAGTACATTTTCCATGTGAGTTAGATCAATTTGATCAGTATAATGCAGACTTTTGTCCAATAAAACATGTCCATTTATAGTGTCTCCATAGCTGATGGAATTATCGAAAAGACTCAGATTTGTCAATACTATCTGAGGGTTAAAGTCGCTTAATTTTATGGTCTGAGGATCAAACTCATTGACACCCTTTAATCCTCCAAAATACATCTTACCTGAAAATCGGGAAGTAACCGAACTTGTGTAGTTAAACTCATTTCCCTGCAGACCATCAGCCTGATTGAAAACAACCAGAGTACTATCCAATAGACTATATTTCACAAGGCCTTTGTTTGTGGCTATCCAAAAATTTTGATTTTGATCTTGGTGGATACCATTAATTACTGGATTGGGCAATTGATTATTGATGGCAGGAATTTCAATCGAAAAATCATTGATGTCTAAAACACCGAAACCATTCGCGGTACCAATCCATAAGTTTCCATTTTCATCTTCATGAAGTGCCTTGATATTATTGCTTGGAATGGATGATGGGTTTTCCGGATCATGAATGAATCGGGTAAAAGTACCTGTGTTCTTATCAAATAGATTCAGACCATTGTCTTCAGTCCCTACCCAGAAGTTACCTTTCGAATCATTGAATAAGACTATTACAAAGTTACTGCTGATGGACTGAGCATTTGATGGATTATGACTGAAATGAATAAAACTATCGTTAAGGCGATCGTATTTGGCAAGTCCTCCACCCAATAAACCGAAAAATAATTCACCATCTTCATCTTCATTTATTGCCCAGACGTTTTTATCACTTATTGATCCCTGATCTTCAGGGTCTGGAAAATAACGGCGAAATCTGTTATTTTGAATATCAAATCTTGTTAACCCGGCTGCATAGGTTCCCAGCCATAAGATTCCATATGAATCCTGGTAGATTGATTTTATCACGTTACCACTAAGACTATTTTGATTAGATGGAGAATACGTGTAGTGTCTGATTATACCTGTATTTGGGTTGAGTCTGTCCAGACCACCACCATCCGTGCCCATCCAGATACTTCCATCGTTTCCTTCATGGAGTGCTATTACAGAATTAAAACTAAGGCTGTTGGGATCATTTGGGCGTTTTTCATACAGCTTAAACTTATAGCGAAATGGACTGTATGTATTTACACCTCCTCTGAACGTGCTTACCCAAATGATCCCACTATTGTCTTCATATATTTGATAGATCGCATCACTGGTAAGGCTTTGTGGATCCAAAATATCATTTTTCAGATATTTGAATTGATCAGTATTTGGGTTTAGGATGTTAATTCCGGCGCCATCTGTACCAATCCAGATATTGCCATCTTTGTCTTCATAAAAAGAAGTGATTATATTCATTTGAAGTCCTCCAATAGCATATGGATCATAAGTATACCTTCTAAATTGACCGGTATTTACATCAAGTTTGTAGAGACCGGTGCCGTCAGTTCCTATCCATAGATTGTTATTAGAATCTTTGAAAAGAGGTTTTCGATCCGTAAGAATAGAATTATAATCATCATCATAGGTAAACTTCTCAAATGTTCCTTCATCATAATTGAACTTATCAACCCCGCCTGAATGTAAGCCTATCCAAAAAGTACCTGGAGAATCCTCAATAATTGAAAAGACATTGTTGTTGGAAATACTTGAAGCATCTGAAGAATTATGAAGGTAAGTGGTGAAATTGTCTGACTCCCAGTTGTAAACACTCAATCCTCCACCTTTAGTTGCCACCAGAATTCTGTTACTTTTGTCAATATAAATCTGTTTGACAAAATCATTCTGTAAACTCCCTTCAGAATCAACTTCATTCGTCCAATAATTTTTGAAGGATTCTGTTTTCAAATCATATAGTGTAATTCCATTATTTCTTGTTCCAATCCAAAGTCTTCCCAAAGAGTCTTCTGCAATTGAGGTTACGATATTTCCACTTATGGAATTGGGATTCTTAGGATCGTGTTTTAATGTTTTGATAGAATAAGCATCATAAAGATTGAGCCCATCTATTGTTCCTATCCATATAAAACCTCTGCTATCCTTGAAAACACAATTGACAGTCCCGGTAGACAATCCATTATCCGTAGTTATGCTTTTGAATTTATAAGTATCGTTTTGTGCATTTACTATCAGGCATAGTAAAATCAGAAATATTCCCAGTTTATACTTTAGGTATTGATCGAGTTGATACATTAAAAATAATTTTGGGGTAAAAATGAGCTAATATAAAAATACACTAACAAATTGGTCATACAAGAAAAATGAAAGAGAATAAAATAAGCTGAATGAGAAAAAACATGGATAAGAAGAGAATAAATCGTTTTCCATTAGCTCCATTCAGAGATTAATTGATGATTTATTAAGGAACTTTGTATGATCTGGCGATATTTGCAAAAAAAATCTAAATGGTGGAAAGATATGCAGCCAGAGGAGTTTCTGCCTCCAAAGAAGATGTTCACGAAGCAATAAAAAACATTGATAAGGGGATATTTCCCAATGCATTTTGCAAAATTATACCTGATGTTCTAACGGGGAATTCTCAAAAATGCATGATCATGCATGCAGATGGTGCCGGAACAAAATCTTCACTGGCTTACATGTATTGGAAAGAGACAGGAGATCTTTCAGTTTGGAAAGGGATAGCTCAGGATGCTCTCATTATGAATATAGACGATCTTCTCTGTGTTGGTTGCGTAGATAACATCATGGTTTCGTCTACCATTGGAAGAAATAAAAACCTCATCCCGGGAGAGGTTATATCAGAGATTATAAATGGCACAGAAGAACTCCTTGAGATGCTCAGAAATATGGGTTTTGCAATCATTTCTACCGGTGGAGAAACAGCGGATGTTGGAGATTTAGTGAGAACTATAATTGTGGATAGCACCGTAACAGCTTCAATGAACAGGGATGATGTGATCAGCAATGATGAAATTCAACCCGGAGATGTAGTTGTCGGGCTGAGTTCTTATGGTAAAGCACTTTATGAAGAGGAATATAACGGGGGAATGGGCAGTAATGGTCTTACTTCAGCAAGACATGATATTTTTTCTTCTGTATACAGGGAAAAATATAGAGAGGCTTATGACCCCGGAGTTCCCGAGGAATATATTTTTAGTGGGTCAAAACTGCTGACAGATAAAATTGATGGTACTCCATTGGATGCTGGTAAGTTGGTGCTATCTCCAACTCGTACATATGCACCCATCGTAAAAGACGTTTTAAAAGAACACAGAAATCGAGTTCATGGAATGATCCATTGCAGTGGAGGAGCACAAACTAAGGTGCTTAACTTTATAAATAACCTACGTGTGGTCAAGGATAATATGTTTGAAATACCTCCACTTTTCAATTTAATTCAGGAAGAAAGTAAAACTGAATGGAAAGAAATGTACAAGGTATTTAATATGGGTCACAGATTTGAATTCTATGTTCCGGAAGAGATCGTTGATGATATAATTGAAATCTCAGACCATTACAATGTGGAAGCCAAGGTTGTCGGTAAAGTGGAAGAAATGGAGAACGGTAAGGAAGTTGTAATCAGGTCGAAAAAGGGGGAATTTATCTATCAATAAAATGCATCTTCAAAATGATTGATGCAGAATGGGTTCTCTTCAATCGCTACTATATCAAAGCGAATATCTTTTAACCAGTTGATCTTATGAATATAGTGATCTGCTGTTTCTATAATTAATCGTCTTTGATAATCAGAAACAAATTCTTCCGGATAGCCAAAACTATTACCGGATCTCATTTTTACTTCAACGAATAACAAAGTCTTGTTTTCAATCAAACCAATGAGATCAATCTCGCCTTTTCTATATTGATAGTTTTCCTCTATTATTTCAATTCCTTTTTTAAGTAAGAATTCTTTAGCAATATTCTCTCCTTTTTTTCCGCTAGTTTTGCTCATATTTTGTAATATTAAGCAATGAAACCGTTATATCCGTTAAAATTTAAAACAATCTTCAAGGAGAAATTGTGGGGAGGGCAAAAAATCAAAGAAATCCTGGGTAAAGATTATGGTGATTTATCAAATTGCGGAGAGACCTGGGAATTATCAGGTGTCAAGGGAAATATTTCCGTTGTTGAGAACGGAAGTTTAGAGGGTGCAGATTTGGTTTCTCTCATTGAGGAATACAAAGGAAATCTTGTGGGAGATTGGGTTTATGCAAAATTTGGAAATGAATTTCCATTATTAATAAAGTTCATTGATGCGAATCAGGATCTGTCAATTCAGGTTCATCCGGACGATATTCTTGCAAAAGAAAGACATGGTGGTTTTGGCAAAACTGAGATGTGGTATGTGATGCAGGCAGATGAGAATTCAAAACTAATATCAGGTTTCAATAGAAAGCTGGAAAAGTATACATACCTGGATTACTTAAATAATGGTAAAATTCTTGATATTTTAAATACGGAATTTGTAGCAAAAGACGATGTCTTTTTTCTTCCTGCAGGAAGAGTACATACCATTGGAAAAGGCTTATTGATTGCAGAAATTCAGCAAACTTCAGATATCACCTACAGAATTTATGATTTTGACCGAAAGGATGCTGAAGGAAACAAGCGGGAGCTGCATGTTGAGGAGTCTTTAGATGCAATTGATTTTACTTATCATAAAGAATATAAAACGCAATATGAAGATGAGTTAAATAAACAGGTAGACCTGGTTAGCTGTGATTATTTTACTACCAATAAGTATGCATTAAATGAACCATTGAAACTATTAAATTCAAAGGATAGTTTTACTATTTACATTGGTTTGGAAGGTAGATCAGAAATTAGATTCGAAGGTTCTTCGTATGCTTTTGGAAAAGGCGATGTTTATCTTCTTCCTGCACAAATCGAGGAGATTGAAATTGTTCCAAACAGTAATGTTAAGTTTCTTAAGACGTTTATTCCTGTAGATGCAAAATAAGATCACAAAATTTATTCACCTTGGTGAAAAAGATTATAAGGAAACCTGGGATTATCAGGAGCATGTTTTCAAAGATATCGTTGATCTAAAGATAGAAAATCGTAAAAAACCTGAAAGTAAAAGATCTCAAACCCCTAATTATTTGATTTTCGTATATCATCCTCATGTCTATACACTTGGCAAAAGTGGTAAGGAAGAGCATTTGCTGCTGGATAAAGATGGTTTGGAAAAGCATAATGCAGCTTATTATAAAATCAACAGAGGAGGGGATATTACCTATCATGGTCCCGGACAATTAGTTGGCTATCCTATTTTAGATTTGGACAATTTCTTTACAGATATACATAAATACCTGAGATACCTGGAAGAAGCAATTATTGATACAATCGCAGAATTTGGGATAATAGGTGGAAGAATTGACGGTCTGACAGGGGTTTGGATAGATTTTGAAGATGAACTAAAGGCACGAAAGATATGTGCAATGGGAGTAAAATCAAGTAGATGGGTCACCATGCATGGTTTTGCTCTCAATGTAAACAGTGACCTGAGTTACTTTGAACACATAGTTCCATGCGGAATTGATGATAAAGCAGTTACCTCTATGGAAAAAGAACTGGGACAAAGAGTATCGATGGAACTAGTTGAAGAGAAACTTTTAAATCACCTTTCCAGACTTTTTAAAATGGAGTTAATACAATGAAAAAGGATATTGATTTCAAACCGGTTGAGGAGGATGTTTATATGGCAGTTGTTCAGACTGATGATGCGGATCTTTGGCAGGTTTATTTATTAAATAGAGGTAAGAGTAAGCTGGAAACTGTACTGGTAACCTCCAGAGGTTATGGAAAAAAAGAGGGCGAGATTCAGGAGACCTCAATTTTGAGACACTCTATTCCTCATGTGGAGCCTGGAGAATTTGCCAGGATAGAACCTATCAACCGTGATGTATTTCATTTGACAAACGAGTACTGGGTGAGTTTTTTTATCGATGGGCAAATTTACGATAAGAAATATCTCTTTGTTCCTGACTCTTTGACAGAAGGGAATATGATTGAAATAAAAGAATTAAAACTTAAAGGCGTACTTCATAGCTGATGAATCTTTCCTTAAAAGATATTTTAATAATTGATATTGAAACAGTTGCAGTTACTGCTGATTTCAATTCTTTAAACGAATCATTACAACAACAATGGATAAGGAAAGCTGGTTTTTTAAAAAATGAAGAAGAGCTTCCACATCAGGAATTATACACAAAGAGGGCTGGAATTTATGCTGAATTTGGGAAAGTAATCACTGTAGCGGTTGGGATTTTTTATGAAAAACGCAACGGAAAATATGGTCTGAGGGTCAAATCATTTTCTGACCATGATGAAAAGAAATTATTACAGTCTTTCAAAGAATTTTTAGAAAAGAAAATTGACCAGGAAAAGGTGAGATTTTGTGCTCATAATGGTAAGGAATTTGATTACCCTTATTTATGCAGGCGAATGATTGTAAATGGTATTCCTCTTCCGAAGTCATTAAATTTGGCCGGGAAAAAACCATGGGAAGTACCTCATTTGGATACTATGGAAATGTGGAAATTCGGAGACCGAAAAAGCTACACTTCTCTCGATTTACTTACTTCATTGTTTGATATAAAATCCAGTAAAGAGGAGATGGATGGATCAATGGTAAATGATGTATATTACAACAATGAAGGGGGCCTTGAGAAAATAGCAACCTATTGCAGAGGAGACGTTGTTGCCACTTCACAGGTGTTTTTAAAGCTAAATTCCCTTCCGCTAATTGAAAAAACAGATATAACGATCGTTTCAGACTAATTTATGGGTAGAAAAAGAAAAGGTAAAAAATCTACACCGGGCAATAAAAAGAAAACTCAAGAAAGGAATATAAAAGATGATTTAAGGTCAATTTTTTACAAATACCCTGATGAGTCTTTTGCTTATCATCAGTTGATAAAAAAATTAGGTGTCCGTGATTCTGCTGGAAAAGAGGTTTTGAAAGACCTTCTTTTCTCAATGGAGAATTCCGGGAAGATCAGAAGAAACCGGGATGGGCGATGGATTTCAACGGCACCACCTTTAGAATATGAAGGAGTTTTGGATCATGTCAATCCAAAGTTTGGCTATGTCATTGTAGATGAGCTGGAAGAGGATGTATGGATAAGAACAGAAGATTTGAAATTTGCCTTAGATGGGGATCGTGTTAAGATTCAAATATCAAAACCACCTGGGAACGGCTTTAGAGCAGAGGGTTTCGTTAAGGAAATCGTAAAAAGGAATAAAGATGAGTTTGTAGGACGAATTGAGATATCCCCTAAGTTTTCCTTTGTAGTTCCGGACAATAGAAATATCCATATCGATTTTTTTATTTTCCCGGACAAGACACTTAAAGCAAATCATAATGACAAAGTAATTGTCAAAATCAAAGACTGGCATAATGCTAAAAATAAAAGTCCGCTTGGTGAAGTGATAAAGGTGCTGGGACCTGCAGGTGAAAATGAAGCTGAAATTCACAGTATCATGGCCGAATTCGGTTTACCCTTTCAGTTTCCTATTAAGGTCGAGGAATTTTCAGATAATATTTCGGAGACAATTGATAAGTCAGAATACTCCTATCGTAAAGATTTTAGGGAAATCACCACATTTACTATAGACCCTGAAGACGCAAAAGATTTTGATGATGCACTTTCATTAAGGAGATTAGACAATGGTCATTTAGAAGTAGGAGTTCACATAGCTGATGTATCACATTATCTGGAAGAAAAAACTATACTTGATCTGGAGGCTATTGAACGTGCAACATCTGTTTATCTGGTTGACCGGACTATACCAATGTTACCAGAAAAGCTTTCCAATAAGTTATGTTCTCTTAGGCCTCAGGAGGAAAAACTTACATTTTCTGCTGTTTTTGAATTGGACGAAAACGGGAAAGTATATAATAAGTGGTTCGGACGGACAGTAATTTTTTCAGACAGACGTTTTACTTATGAAGAAGCACAGGAGAGAATCGAAAAAAATGAAGGTGATTTTGCTGAAGAAATCAATCTTCTTAACAGCATAGCAAAAAAAATACGTGATGAAAGGTTTCGTCATGGGGCTGTAAACTTTGAGACTGTAGAGGTTAAGTTCAAGCTGGACGATAAAGGAAAACCATTGGCAGTTGTTCCTAAAGAGAGGAAAGATGCGCATAAAATGATTGAAGAGTTTATGCTACTTGCCAATCGGGAAGTTGCTACTTTCATTTTTATTCGAAAAGAGAAAGATCTCCCAAAAGGAGGCTCAACTTTTGTTTACAGGGTTCATGAAGACCCGGATCCTGAAAAACTGGATACATTTTCAAAGTTTGCCGGGAGATTCGGGCATACAGTGA
>CAYTFO010000096.1:0-794 GCA_964437135.1 uncultured Roseivirgaceae bacterium
GGTCAGATAAATTTCTGTTGCTGCTAAAAATGGCGATAGAAAGTTCTTTTCATTATGAAGGTGTAGATAAGATAGCCTTCGATGACAACATGGATGTTTCTTACAAAGAGTACAAAAGGGAAGTTTTAAAACAACCTTACATCCTTATTAGGTTTATTGCATCATTTTTCCTCGAAAATGACGAAGAGATTATAAGTGAAAATCGCGCTGTCGGCAGAATGGAATATAATGTCATGTTGAAATTAGGGGAGTCGCTTGGATTGAAAGAAATTCCTGTTTTTCAGATGTTTATTAAGACCTTTGCTGTAAAAGGTTAAAAATAAACAATTACTTTGCACTTACAATCGTTAGGTGTTTGATGAATAAAAGTGTTATTGCATCCATTTTTATATGGTTTTGTGTATCTGCATGTAATAATGACAACGATACAAATGTTAATGCGGATTCGCAAAACGCTGCTATTTCAGATTATATAGACCAATCCGGAAATGATTCTGCGCAGAATTTCAGTACCAGTGATGGTTTCATAATTTATTACTGGCCGATTCAGTTGAACAATAACCTCGATGCACAGATTGCCGGAACAAATTCAGCTATTTCTTTTACCTATGAAGTTTCATTATTGGATGGCACTGTTATTTCATCATTTCAAAGTACTGACTCAGTCTTCGCTAAAATAGGTTCCAATTCCATTTATCCAATAGGATTTGATTTATCGCTTCTTGAAATCGGAATCAAGGAAGGAGAGGAGTACGCCTTTGTGCTTCCTTCGAAATATGCGTTTGGAAGCTTTG
>CAYTFO010000096.1:804-8740 GCA_964437135.1 uncultured Roseivirgaceae bacterium
TATTTTGATCTATAAAATTAGACTATTAAACGTTTATTCGGAGAATGAGATATTTGAGTTGGAGAGAGGTAGTATTTCACAATATATAGCTGAAAATAACCTAAATGATACTATTCAAAATCCTGTTGACACAGTTATTGTCTATCCTGAAAATGGAATTGCTTTTAAAAAGATAGCTGAGTTAGATCAACCGGTAAGACCTGTAGTTGGAAATACCGTATCAATTACATATCAGCTTGAGGATATCGATCAAAATATATTACAGATCATAAACTCACCAGAGGAGTTCGAGTTTATTCTGGGGAATCAGGGAGAGACCGGCAATATTATTCCCGGACTTGAATTTGGAATACGACAGTTGGGCGTTGGTGAAAGAGCTTTGATTATAATTCCATCCAGTCAGGCTTATAATGAAAGTGCTCAGGTAATTCCTGTGTTTTTTAAGGATGAGATGGTAGAAGAACGGATTATTCCTCAGTATGCATCAACGGTGGACCCATATCAAATACTTGTTTTTGACCTCATATTGAGAAATGTTAGCAACAATAACTGAAAATAACCTATTTTTGGGAAGCACTTAAGATTTGAGGAGAAGTATATTAAATATCGCTTTAATACTTGTGTCGTTAACTGCTGTATCACAGGAAGATATATACAGCAAATATGATATTTATCGCAATCCATTCAGAGTAGCATTAAATAAAATCTCATGGACTGTGACGACAGGTTATGGAGCAACTTTTATGAACCATGATCTTGATGGCTATTATTATTATCAGGATGCTTTCAATCAATTTATTTCTCCCGTTACCTCAGAACAGTTACCAGAGGATAATTTTTCCGGATATGAAAACTGGTTAAACGATCCCAATTTTATTGAGGGTGTGGTGTTAAGAGATCCTTTTCAGGTTCCATATGATAGGCTTCAGGATCCGGTAAATAATCCACTTTTACAATCGCAACAGTTCTTTTTGAGTACTGATACTGCTGAGCTGGGATACAAAGGTGTTTTTAGCAGTATTCCAATACTAATTTCAGCACATTATAACTATGAAAAATTCAGAGTTGGTTTTGGTTGGAGTTATCAACAGCAATTCACTACCAGGCTCAAGCCTACCAATTTTAAGGAACAGGTTCGAGCGTACGAACCAGATTTTAAATCGACCGGATACTCCCGTATTTTTGGTATTCTAGGTTATGAATTCTATGAATTTTGGTGGCATTCGTTTGTAGCAGAACTACAAATTGGATCCATGTCATACGGAAATGCGTTTCCACTGAATGATCCTGGACTTTTCTTTAGTGTAGGAATTAGTATTGAACAAAATCTGTCTGAATACTTTCGGGTAATTGTCAAACCCTCATACGATATTAAAAACTATGTACTTCCTATACCTGATGGTCCGAGTATAACCCATAATCATAATACCTTTTTTATTCAGGCTGGTATAAGTATAAATATACCTGATATCCCACGTTCACCTATGAAAAGTGATCATGTGCAGCTTAAACATGTTATTGCCGCACCGAATGGAACGCTTATGGAAGTACGTGGTCAACCCATCTGGAAACGTCAAAATCCTAAGGTAGGAGAGAACCACCGCAAGCTTTGGAGATATAAGCTAAAAAATAGGCGAAAAATGCATCCGTATTAAGCTAATATTAAGCTGAAAAAATAGTAAATTGCGGCTTGTTTTTTAGGATAAAAAAATCTTTTAATGTCGGACGAGGATAAGGAAATTGGCCCATCAGGTTCAGGGCAAAATATCATACCAATAAATATTGAAGATGAAATGAGAGGCGCTTACATCGATTATTCGATGAGCGTTATTATTTCAAGAGCATTACCGGATGTTCGGGATGGTTTAAAACCAGTTCACAGGAGAATTCTTTTCGGAATGGATGAATTGGGTGTCACATACAATAAATCACATAAAAAATGTGCCCGGATTGTAGGGGATGTACTAGGTAAATACCACCCTCATGGAGATACTGCTGTATATGATACCATGGTAAGGATGGCTCAGGAGTGGTCTCTCAGATATCCTTTAGTGGATGGACAGGGAAACTTTGGATCCATTGATGGTGATTCACCAGCAGCAATGAGATATACAGAGGCAAGACTCAAGCGTATTTCGAACGAGATGCTTGCTGATATCAATAAGAATACGGTGGATTTTGTGCCAAACTATGATGATTCTACGAAGGAGCCATCGGTATTACCGGCCATGCTACCCAATCTTTTATTAAACGGAGCTTCTGGTATTGCTGTAGGTATGGCTACGAACATGGCACCCCACAATTTATCTGAAGTTGTTGATGGTATTACCGCCTTCATTGATAATAGAGAAATAGAAATTGAGGAGTTAATGAAATACATCACTGCTCCTGATTTTCCAACCGGTGCAATTATTTATGGTTATCAGGGCGTTAGAGAGGCATTTCACACAGGAAGAGGTAGAATTGTTCTCCGTGCAAAAACGGAAATAGAGGAAACTAAAACCGGTGGGGAACGAATCATCGTAACTGAAATTCCTTATCAGGTAAATAAGGCCTCAATGATCGAGAAAACCGCTCATTTGATCAATGAAAAAAAGATCGAAGGAATTTCTGCTTTACGGGATGAGTCGGATAGAAGAGGAATGAGAATTGTTTACGAATTGAAGAGGGATGCCATTCCAAACATAGTACTCAATACATTATTCAAGTATACACAGCTTCAATCTTCATTTTCTGTCAACAATGTAGCGCTGGTAAAAGGCCGACCTAAAACGCTAAATCTCAAAGAGATTATTCATAATTATGTTGAGCACAGACATGAAGTTGTAGTAAGAAGGACTCAGTATGAGTTGGATGAAGCTGAAAAAAGAGCACATATTCTCGAAGGTTATTTGATTGCTCTTGATAATCTTGATGAAGTAATTGCACTTATCCGAAACAGTAGAGATCCTGAAATCGCCAAAACAGGATTAATGGAAACTTTCTCACTTTCTGAAATCCAGGCGAAAGCAATTCTGGAAATGAGATTGCAGAGACTTACTGGTCTTGAGAGAGAAAAGATTGAAAAAGAGTATCAGGAAATTAAAGAATTGATAGAGCATTTGAAGGAAATTCTTGCCAACGAGGATTTGAGAATGCAGATAATAAAGGATGAGCTGGCTGAGATAAAAGAAAGATATGGTGATGAAAGAAGGACAGAAATAGAGCACGCTGCGGATGATTTTACAGCGGAAGATATGATTCCTGATGAAGAAATGGTTATTACTATTTCTCATCAGGGTTATATTAAAAGAACTCCTTTGACGGAGTATCGAGTTCAGGGAAGAGGCGGTGTTGGTTCAAAAGCGACCGGATCAAAGGGGGATGATTTTACCGAACATTTATTCGTCGCTACGGCTCACAATTACTTATTGATATTCACGGAATACGGGAAAGTATTCTGGAAAAAAGTTTGGGAACTACCGGAAGGAAGTAAAACTTCAAAAGGCAGAGCTATTCAAAACCTGATAAACATTGAATCTGAAGATAATATCAGGGCTGTCCTGAATGTAAAAACTCTTACTGATGAAGAGTATATCAATAATACTTTTATTTTGATGTGTACTCAAAATGGAACTATCAAGAAAACAGCGCTTGAAGCATACAGTCGCCCAAGACAGAACGGAATAAATGCAATTAACATTGCTGATGGAGATAAACTTCTAAATGTAAGAATTACAGATGGAGATAGCCATGTGGTTATTGCAACCGATTCAGGCAGAGCAATACACTTCCATGAATCCGATGTTAGATCAATGGGAAGAACAGCTACCGGAGTAAAAGGAATCTGGATGGGAGCCGGAGAAAAGGTAATTGGCATGGTTACTGTAGAACAGGATAGTGAAAAGAACCTTTTGGTGGTTTCTGAAAAAGGATATGGTAAACGTTCAGATCTTGGTGATTACAGAATTACTAAAAGAGGTGGAAAAGGAGTAAAGACCATAAATATTACTGAGAAAACAGGTCTTTTAGTTGCCATTAAAGACGTTACTGATTCAAATGAGCTAATGATAATCAATAAATCAGGAATTGCAATAAGGCTATCAGTTTCTGAACTGAGAGTGATGGGTAGAGCTACTCAGGGAGTGAAATTGATAAGACTAAATGAAAATGATGAGATTTCAGCTGTTGAGAAAATAGAAATCGTAGAGAATGGAGATGAGGCAGACGGTGAAAATCAGGCTGATTCAGATTCAACTACAGAAAATCAGGCTGAGGAATAATAAAAATCAAATATAAGTGCTGATTTTATTAGTTACTGACATTTGAAAAAACTTAATTTTGTAATGTTGAATAAATTTTGATATGAATTATAAAGTAATGAATATGAGAAAGACATCAATTTTTCTAATTGGGATGTTAGTATGTTCAATGGCATTTGGACAAAAAAAACCTAAAATCAACAAGGTTGATGGTTTATTAAGAGATGGTGAGTTAATGGAAGCAAAATCAATAGTTGATGTTGCTGTCGACTATGAAAAAATCAAGGATGATGAAAAAACCTGGTTTTTAAGAGCATTAACTTATGCCGCACTTGATACAACAGCAGGCTTTAGAGGAACTGTTGACGGTGCATTGGAAACATCCGTAGAAGCATTTGATAAAGCTGCAGAAATGGGTGGCGACAAGGAGCCATATTTAATGGACGGTGGTTTTCCTGTAACAATGACGCAGTACAGAGATCAGTATTATGCATACTACTTCAATATTGCAGCTGCAGCATTTGGTTCTAGTGAATACCAGAAAGCTGTTGACAACTTCGAAAGTTCTCAAAAAATTGTATCTGCAGATACAAATGCTTATATCAATGCAGCTTATGCAGCTCAAAATGGAAAACTCTATGATGCAGCAATCAGAAACTATGAAAAAGCGACCGAAAAAGGTGCTAAGGATAAAGACCTTTTTTCATTATGGAGTTACTTGCTTGATAAAGAAAAGGATAATCCTGAGGCAGCTTTAGAAGTTGTAAATAAATCAAGGGAAGTCTATCCAAATGATGTTGAGATTGCAAAATCACAAATCAACCTTTTGATCAAACTGGAAAGAACAGAGGAAGCAAGAGACAATCTGATTTCAGCTATTGAAAATGAACCGGATAATCCTGATTTAAGATTTTCTTTGGGAGTACTTTATGATGAATTGGGTGATGCTGATGCAGCTTTGAAAGCATACGGAGAAGCTCTTGAAGTTGATCCAAATCACTACAACGCTAATTATAATATGGGTGTGATATATATCAATAAAGCAAATGATGTAACCAAAGAGATCAACTCCTTGGGAATGTCGAAAGCTGATCTTAAAAAAGCAGAAGAACTTGCTCCTAAAAAAGCAAATCTTCTAAAAGAAGCATTACCTCAGTGGGAAAAGCTTAATGAATTACAGCCGGGAGATGAAACTACATTGGAAACATTACAGTATATCTACAATCAATTAGATATGGATGATAAAGCTGAAGCAATCAAAAAGCAGCTTAAAGGTATGTAATTGAAATTAAAACAAATAACAAAAGCCATCCTTGTTGAAAGGGTGGCTTTTTTATTTTCATATAAAACGTAAAAGATATTACCGGCTTTAACCAATATAATTCCCTTTTACAACTGTGAATTTAATATCGTTATGTTCATTTTCTAAATTTGAGATATTAAAACAAGTCAAACATGATTACGGTTACATCAGAGTCTATGGACGAATTAAATGTCCTTTATAAGCGATTAAAGAAATACTATAAAGCCACAGAACCCATAAAATTAAATGACTCTGGAAGCTGTTATCAGATATCCTTTGAAACCGTAGAACTTAATCCTTTTCTGAGAAACCTTCTTGATAAACTAATCGACTATTGCGATAAAGTTGAAAACCTTAAAGAGGTCAGTATAACAATGCTGGAGGATTTATTTGTTGAAAAGGAAAATGAAAATCCGGCTGTAGCACAAATTTCTAAATACTGGAGCGGTATGTCTTTGAATGACAGAGAAGCAGCTATTGATTACATTGCTAGCAAGCTTCATTTGCAGGTTATAAATTAAAGACCAATCTTTCTATTTAATCTAAGGCATTTCCGTTAGTTCTTTCTAGCTTCGCGTAGCAAAATATTTTAATATGAAAGTAATAAAAACACTAAGTGTCGTATCCTTTTTCGCAATAATGGCGGGATGTGGTGTAGCTGATTATTCAGTAAAAGAATTGAAAACAGCAGAAGATAGTCTAAGCTACAGCTATGGAGTGCAGATTGCAGAATCAATTAAGCAGTCAGATAAAACAGAACTGGATGTTGAAATTCTGGCACAGGGAATTAAAGAGGCATTGAATGAAACCAATAAGCTCACTCTGGAGCAATGCCAACAAATCATTCAAAGTGAGCAAAGGAAAGTTTTAGAAGCAAAAAATGCTGAACAGATTGAACAGGGGGAAGCATTTCTAGCAGAGAATGCTGAAAAAGAAGGAGTAAGAGTTACAGAAAGCGGTCTGCAGATTAGAACAATCACCGAAGGAACTGGTGAGAGTCCTGCAGCCACTGATAAAGTTACAGTCCATTATACAGGGAAACTTATCGATGGAACTGTATTTGATAGTTCAGTTGAAAGGGGAGAACCAGCTACATTTGGACTAAACCAGGTAATAAGAGGATGGACCGAAGGATTGCAGTTAATGAAAACGGGTGAGAAAGCAGAACTTGTAATACCTGCTGACCTTGGTTATGGTCCAAGAGGAGCAGGTTCAGTTATTCCTCCAAATGCCACATTAGTCTTTGAAGTTGAGTTATTATCAATAGAAAATTAGACCTTTATAAACACAGGTTTAGTATCTAAACCTGTGTTTTTTTATTCTTTTTCTTGAAATATTTAAATATTATTTTGATTTTGAGTGGTTTATAGCCTCCATTCATTATATTTATATAGGGTCACCAAATATTAATATTTCATTAACCTATTTTCTTTGAAACCGATTGATACTATAATATTGGTAGATGATGAAGAAGCTGTAAACTTCCTTAATAAAACTATTCTAAGAAAACAGGGAGTTTCAGATAAAATTCTTGATTTTCAGCGTGCGGAAGATGCCATCAATTATCTCAAAAAAATGGAAGATCCTGATGAGAAGATCTTAGTCCTATTGGATATCAATATGCCGATTATGAATGGCTGGGATTTTTTAAGAAGTTATGAGTCTATGAGACTAAATGAGAAGATCAATCCTGTGATCATCATGCTCACTTCTTCAATAGACCCTTATGATTACGAGAAAGCTAAAAGCTTTGAATTTGTAAATGACTATCGCACTAAGCCATTAAATGACAGCACTACTGAAGGAATAATTCAGAAGTTTTTTAGTTAATAATAGCAACTTCATCTGCCTTAATTGGTAACTCAATTGTAAATGTGGTGCCCTCACCGGGTGTACTACATACTTCTATGGCCCCACCAACACTTTCGATTTGACTTTTCACAAGGTAAAGACCTAAACCTCTACCTTCTTTTTCAAGGTGAAACCTTTGATACATTTTAAAAATTTTATCTCCAAACCTTGAAGAATCAAAACCTAACCCATTATCAATAAATTTTAATTGCATTGAATTATCAAGATGTTCAGCAATTATACTTATCTCAAGCTTTTTATCAGGGTTTCTATATTTCAAAGAATTTGAAGTAAGGTTGTATAAGATGTTGTAGAGATAGGACTTCTGAATTGGCAAACACATATCTTCACTATACTTATGTTTGATTATTGGGTTTACCTTTTTTATTTCATTTTCCAGGCTTGTCATTACTGATTGTACACTTTCTCTTACGCATGCTTTCTCTTCTACATTTACTGAGGAATCTTGCTGGTTGAGAACTACGGTAAGATCTTTTATTATGGTATCCAGGTTAAGTGCTGATTTTCTGATCCAATTGAT
>CAYTFO010000096.1:8750-13375 GCA_964437135.1 uncultured Roseivirgaceae bacterium
ATCATTCTGAATATCTTCATTTCCCGGTTTATTAAACAAATCTGTGAATCCCAGAATTTGAGATACAGGATCCCTGAGATTGTGAGAAATTACGTATGCGAATTCCCTTAGATTCTGATTTTTTTTGATAAGCTTATCAATTAACTCAGCTTTTTCTTTTTCAAGCTCTTTATTTTGATGTGTAAAAAATGCATTTGAAATTATATCAGCGACGGTTGCTGAAAAACGTTTATCTGACAAAGACCATTCTTGTGTGTCAAGTTTCTCAAAGCAAAGAATACCCACCATTTCACCATTCATATTGACCTGAGAATCTAATATTCTATTGATTCCATTTACTTCAAAATACTCTGTGAACTCGTGTTGATCATAATCTTTATACAGTTCATCTGAGGAAATGGTTCTGTGTTTTTCTATCGAGCTAAAATAAATTGGGAAGTCTTCCGCTATAATGGTAGGTGCAATTATGAAGCTATCAGATTCAGAAACATATTTATTGTAGCAATGAAGAGTTCCGGACATTTTATTATAAAGCCAGAATGAAGTTGTATTTAGACCGATTGTATTTGCAGCTTTACTTAAAACAGCCTCAATAAAACCATTAAAATCATTGGTAATCAAATGCGTATTTTTTGATAAGTCTAATAAAGATTCGATTATTTTTTTCTCTTTATTCTTATTTTGAACCAGCTCCGTTACTTCATGATTTGAGCCATATATTTTTCTTACCTTCCCATTTTCAATATCCGGAATCATTCGAATATTTATATACTTTATAGTATCGGGATCTTTTTCAATTTTAACATTAATAGATTGAGGCTTTTTGGAAGAAAGTACCTCAACAATACCATTCTCAATTTTTTTAGCTTCTTTTTCACTCATAACTTCGAGTAGAAGTTCTATCTGTGCTTTAGATTTTTTTGGGTCTTTTCCTATTTGTCTAAATACTTCTTCAGTCCAGAACATTTCATTGGTTTCCACATCAAAATGCCAGCCTCCATGTTTAGTAAGCTTTTCATTTTCAGATAAGATTTTGTTTGTAACCTTGAGCTGCATATCCAGCTTTTGGTTCATCTTGATAATTTCTTCATTCTTGGAGGTGACCTGCTGATTGAGAATGTCCAGTTTAATTGACGATTTTTTGATGCGGGTTACACTTTGATAATACCTATAAAGAAAATAAAGTAATATGATAAGAATTACTGCTATGATTGAAATCATTATACTCTGCATTCTTATAAATGCTTCATTCTTCTTTTGCTCACTAAGGAGCATCTTATTTTCATATTCCTTTATTTCAGCATTTAAAGCATATTTAATTTGATCTGTCTGTCTGTTGAAAAATTTCTGGTCAATACTGTCTTTTAACTCATTGTATGCTCTTAATAGTTTCACTGATTCCTGATAATCACCTTTCAGATAGAAGTGATTGGATTTATTCAGTAGTATTTCGTACTTTAAATCAGTAGCATCAATTCTTTCAGCTAGTTGCTCTGCTTCATTATAATACATCATAGCCTCACGATATTCTGCCTTGCTGTCAAGGAGAGATGCAATTGCTCCTGAAGCCTGAATGATACTTCTTATATCATGCATTTGTTGACTCAGTTCAAGACTTTGTTTGTAGAAAGCCAGAGCCTCGTCAAATTTACCTTCTTTCTCTGCTAAAGTTCCAAGACCAAAATAACTATAAGACTTAGCTCTTGTGTCCTGCATTTTTGTGCTAAAGTCCAAAGCCTGATTGTAGTAATATTCTGCAGAATCATAGTTCTTCAATAGAAAATGAGTTTCAGCGATATTGTAAATAACCAGCACATTAAAATCTTCAAGTTTTTTGATTTGCCTAAGGGCTTTATATTGATATACCAGAGATGAATCGTGTTGACTCTTCTTTTTGAAAACTTCCGCTATGTTATTATAAATTAAAGCAGAGTTAAATGGATCAATTTCTTCATCAAGTTCTTCCTGTGCTTTGAAATAGTAGGTGAGTGCCTGATCATAAGTACTACTTAACCAAAATGTATTTCCTTTATTTACAAGTGCCCGGATGAGTCCTTTCTTGAATTTTAGAGAATCTGCTAGGTCGATTGCTCTTGACACCATCGATTGAGCTTTTTTCGGATTGGATAACAGGCATTGAAAAGTCAATTCGTTGTAAACATTGATGTATTTGGTGTCTTTAGCTTCAAACTCTCCAAGTAGATTCTGAAGGCTATCAATAGCTTTGTTTTGAGCTGTAGAATAAATAGAAAATAGAAAGAGGAAAGTATATACAAATATTTTCTTCATAGGGCACTTTAATGACTTTACAATCTGACTATTTCTTACATCAAATAGAAGATCAGGAAAGTGAGTGGGAATAATTATTGAGTGAAACAGAGAATTTATAAATATTGAATATAACCATCAAATTTTTGTATTATATAATTGTATTATACCAAGAATAAAATGTGATAAAATTTGTTTTTAATTGAGATAATTTGAAGCCCATTGTATTTTTCTTATATTCAGTGGAAATATCACCGACATGAAAAGAAGACAATTTATTACTAAGCTTTCTCTTGTAGCTTTGATTCCTTCAGGGCTTTCACTCGCTGCAAAAAGTAAATTACCTCAGGATCAACAATATAAAGTCCGATTGACATTATTAGTTGACTCAGCTAATATCACACAGCAAAATAAAGACAGCATGGTTGAGATAATTGAGGGAAGCAGAAGATCCGGAAAAGGTAAAACAAAAGATTTCGAAAGTAAGGTCAAGAAGAATGAAAAAATTCTTTGGTTAGGAGCGCCCATGGATACCGCAACCGGGCATAGAATTGTGATTGATTCTGTAGATCCAAAACCAAATTCAAGCTTTGACATCCTGGAGGGTAAGACCAGAGTTACCGATAGTTTTGGAGCTATGGTTAAATCTGATGCAAAAAGGGATACTGTAATGCCCTACAATATCACATTTTCTATATATGAAGGGAATACAAGTAGAGGCCAGTTCACGGTCGATCCTAAATTGAAAGTAGTTAAAACATAGAACTTGATTCCAAAGAAGTATTTTCTACCAGCTTTTCTAATCATACTATCTACAATCCGACTATTTGGACAGGATCAACGTATTGCAGATAGTTTAAGAATTCTGAACAATGAGCTAGAGTTAAAGGATAGTATAAATCTTGAAGTTCTTCTGGGTATAGCTCATAATGAAAATGATCTGGAAGTTGCTTTGGAATATGCTGACTACTTAGTAAGTCAGAGTAAGCAGTCTGAAAATAATGAGTATTTATGGGCAGGTTATTCCGAGAAAGGGAATATTTTCCTGATGAAAGGTGATTATAGCCAGGCTCTGAAACTATATTTTGATGCACTTAATATAGCTGAAGTTGCAGAATTAGAAAAAAAAATTGGTGCTAGCTATATTACAATCGCAGATACATATTCTGAATCCGGAAATTCAGATTTGTCTACAAGATACTACAATGAAGGATTAAAAGTTCTTCGCGAAGCAAATGATTCTGTAAATATAGCGACTGCATTGTTCAATGCGGGCGATGAATATTATAAGCGTGATCAACTCGATACAGCCTTGTCATTTTTTGAGGAATCTGCACGAATATTTGAGTTATTGGATTCCGATATCGGACAAGCTTATAATTTAGGTAATGTAGGATTAGTGTTTGCAAAACTTGGCCGAAATGATTCTTCCGAAATTGCACTTAACAAGGCTACTAAAATTCTCGAAGAGATGGAGAATTTTTATCCAATAACATACTACAACTATAGTTTATCTAATATCTATCGAGACAAAGGTGATTTAAGTAAAGCAATCGCATATGCAAACAGCGGGTACTTAATCAGTGAGAATGTTGGTCTTAATGAACAGTTAAAAGAAGGCGCTTTAAAGTTATCCAATCTATATGAATTAAAAGGAGACCCTTCATCTGCTTTTTATTTTTTGAAGCTGTACAATGCCTATGAAGATAGTACCTCAAGCAATACGGCAATACAGGAAATGGCCGAACTTCAACGAAAATATGAGTTGGCAAAAAAGCAACTGGAAGTTGACATTCTTAATCGTGAAAAATATGAACAACAGGTTATAGGAATTGCGCTTACCATCGTTCTTGTCATGGTTTTCATTGTATTGGTTGTGTTGTACAGAAATAATCAAAGAAAGCAAAAGCTAAATAAAGAGCTGGAAATGATTAATGAGACAAAAGATCGGTTTTTTTCAATTATATCACATGACTTAAGAGGACCAATAAGTGCATTTTATGGGATAAGCAGAATGATAAGAATGAAGAAAAGGAACATGAAGAAGATTACGATGATATTTCCTCATTTTCTAATGACGAATGGATGAAGGTGAATTTTACATTTCCTCAACCCATTATACGATTTGGGAAAGGAGTATCAAGAGAAATTCCCAAAGCAATTTTTAAATTATTAGATCCGATGTTAGCACATATACAAAAAGCTCAAATTGACCAGCCTAAATTGATGGTCATTACGGGAAAAAATTCTATTTATCAATCAGGAATATTTGAAGAAATTATTCAGATCTGCGATCAAAATGCGATTAAAACTTTTGTATATTCAAAGTGTTTATAAAAATCTTTTAAATTGTATTC
>CAYTFO010000097.1:0-13200 GCA_964437135.1 uncultured Roseivirgaceae bacterium
GGTTGATGATATAAATCTTACCAGTAATAATTTTTCTGAAGTCAACTTTACCGCGGGTGTTCAACCAACCACTAACATCCTGTTACAAAATCAAACCTATTCTTATGCACTGGAGTCTGACATAATCATAGCCGTAGGTGATTCTTTAACGGTAGAACCTGGCGTTTCCATAAACTTTCCCGGCAATTATGATATCAGGGTAGAAGGCACACTACTTGCAACGGGAACCGAGCTAGATTCAATTTTTCTGACAGGTACAAGTGGTACTTCGATAGCAGGAGGAACTATTGAACTTACACCTACCAGCACAAACTCAGAACTCAGATTTATTTCTGCAGAAAGAATGGGAGATACCGGAAGTGCACTTGATGCCGTCATTTCTGTAGAGACGAACTCTTCTGTTGTTGATAATATCCGAATTAATAATAGTGAAAGCGCGGGATTAAGACTAGCAAATGGAATAAATTCCACATTCACGAATATTTCAGTTTCGAATTCAGGTATTGGTATAGAGGTAGAGGGAAGTGCAAATCCTACTATTCTTGAAAGTAAACTAAAAGGTAATTCAATAGGCCTGAGGCAGGTAGATGGTTCTTCGACAATTAGATATAGCTCATTTAATGATAACAGCAGTTTTGGAATTCAAAATCAGGGAGCGGGAACTGTTGATGCACGCAATAATTTCTGGGGTCATCCTTCAGGTCCTACAGCTCCGGCAAACCCGGGAGGAATAGGGGACGAGATCAGTGGAAATGTGCTTTTTGAGCCGTTCATCTCAAATCAGGATCAATTTGCATTATCATTTGATGGAGTAGATGACTATGCGGAAATCCCGGATGCCTCTTCACTGGATATCACCGGGGGGTTGACTTTGGAAACCTGGATTCGGTTTGATGGTCCCCTTTCGGAGGAGACTCCCTTAATAAGTAAATGGAATCCGGATGCTTTGGAGAGATCCTACACACTCTTTATAAATAACGGAAATGAAGTATGGATGGCAGTTTCAGCCACAGGTTCTTCCGTTACAGAAGGAACTGATTTCTCATTTTTAAATGTTCCTTACCCTTTCAAACCGGGTGTCTGGTATCACATTGCCGGGTCATTTGATCCATCGAATGCCATTGAAGTATTTGTAAATGGGCAGAAGATTGGATCCAAGACTACTGATATGGTAAATCAGGTTCACCTGGGTACAGCTACACTCAATCTCGGATCCAATAGCAATACAACAGAAGTAGGTGTGGGGTTTGTCTCCACAGGAATTCCCATGACAATGGATGAAGTCAGGATTTGGTCTGAGGCAAAAACCGAAAATCAAATTCAGGAAAATCTATTTGGGAAGCTTACAGGGAATGAATCAAACCTGGTAGCTTATTACGATTTTGATGAAGGTTTAGGAACTAATCTCGAAGACAAATCACCAAATGCTAATGATGGTTCGTTTTTTGATAATAATGACGGTTCAGCTGATGGATTAACGGCAGGACCACTATGGTCAAATTCAGGAGCATTTAGACCTGTGTTGTATCAATTTACAAATATTTCGGAGCAGGGTTTGAGAGCAAACTGGCAAAAAATACCTGATGCAAGCAGTCTGGACTTGGAAATATCGTTAGACCCAAATTTCTCATCACTGGTGGGGGGAAGCAGCCTTCAGCTACAAAACTTAACCGACAGTTCAGAGAGCATCACGGTTACTCTTGCTGACAGCACACAATATTTCGGAAGATTTAGATATAGTAAAGGAGATTTTTTGAGTAGTTATTCAGATACTATTTCCTTTTTTGTTCAGCCCGGATATGCACTGGATTTTGACGGTGATGATGACCAAGCCAGTCTTGGACCGATAGCGGCTTTATCCAATACAGATCAATTTACGATCGAAGGTTGGTTTAATCAGGATGTTTTAGATGTTGCCGGATCATTGTTTGGTCAGATAGAGCATAGTGGTAATATGATTAGGGCCAGAACCTGGGTTGATGGAAGCATGTTTGTGTATATGGCATCAGGAGGACCATCTGGGCAAGCATCAGCAACACAAAGCGCGGGGTTTGATTATTCAACTGTTATCAATGCTGGAGAATGGTTTCATTTTGCAATGGTTTTCGATGGTAGTCAGGCTCAAAATGAAGATAGACTGAGAGTATTCATCAATGGTTCACCTGTGACTTTATCTTTTTCAGGCACACTCAATGCTTCAACTGGAGATCTGAGTGGAAGTGACTTTTTAATATCAGAGAACTTAAATATTGCTACTCAAGGGGATCACTGGCAAGGGTTAATTGACGAGTTTAGGATTTGGAGTTCTGCAAAAACAGGGCAGGAAATTCAATCCAATCTTTTTTCCACACTTTCAGGAAATGAAGAAGGACTGGTAGCCTATTATCAATTTGATCAAACGACCGGAACTTCAATCCCTGATGTAGCGAGGAATAAACTCAACGGAACCTGGACCGGTCCGACAGGAGCAAATACGACTCCAAATTGGGTCATTTCTGAGGCTTTACAAAGTGGCACAGCACCGGATGCCCCCGGGGGTTTGGTCGTTTATAGTATTTCCAATCAGGAAGTCAGGATAGAATGGGCGGATATTTCGAATAATGAGTCCGGCTTTATCATTGAAAGAGCCAATGATTTTGTATTTACTTCTCCTGTAACTATCGATACCGCAACTTCCAATGCTACTTCATTTGTTTTCAATGCGGGAAATGATCAGGAATATTACTATCGAGTATCTTCATACAATGAAAATGGTGCTGCAGCCTCGGAGGTTGAGTTTGGGACTACAGAAGGTTTTCCTGCTGGCGGGCTACAACTGGATGGAGTTGATGACTTTATTACCGTATCGGACAATCAGCTGAATCAGTTTGGTAATGATAATTTTACTATCGAAATGTGGTTTTATTTCGATGGTGTTGATAAACGAACAACACTAATATCCAAAAGAAACACGGCTTCACCTTTCGAACAGTATTTTATTTCCATTGGAGATGGTAACATTAATGGATCTGCCGGTAGTTTGTTAATGGCCGGTCTTCTTCCTGACAATAGATCTGGGTCTGGAGTAGAAGAAGCTGTTGATAGGTTTATCGGAAGTCCTTCCCCATTGGTGGAAGGATGGCATCATGTTGCGCTTTCCCAGGACTATGCCGGTGGAGCAGAACTTTATTTAGATGGAAATCTTATTGGATCAGATACGGACAACCATTCAGGAGGATTGTTGGATATTACCGGTTTCGATTTGATATTAGGATCAACATCAGGAACAGGAGGCTATTTTGACAATACAATAGATGAGATTAAGATCTGGAACGTAGCAAAAACTGATTTTTCAGATCGATTTCAACAACCTGATATTACTGATCCTAACCTGTTGGCTTACTACTCTTTTGATGAAGGTGTTGGTACAATTGTTACCGATAAAAGCCGGAATAACTTTACTGGAATATTTAACTCAGCACCTCTTTGGGTTCCATCGAATTTCTCATTGAATTATGTTGTAAATAACACAAACGATTCTGGACCCGGATCTCTCAGACAGGCGATGACAGATGCGTTACTTGCCAGCAGTGATACGGTGAATATCACTTTTAATTTACCGTCAGCTAATGATACTATCTACGTAACCAGTGCAGCACTACCAGTATTAACAGGAAAGTCTTACATCCTTGATGCAACGACTCAGCCGGGATGGGATTTTGGTACAGGAAACATTCCCACCGTTGATGGGTCTCAGTGTGAAGGATGTAACGCCTTTAGAATTGACAACGGTGGCGATTTAATTATGTACGGTTTAAGAGTTGCAAACTTTGATGGAGCGGCATTTTCTGGGCCTGTATTTGGTGATGGATTATTTATTGGTGATGCAGGAAAAGGGAATGTCATTGTTAATAATGGTGATGCAGTTTCTAAGTACACAGGAACAAACACTCTTATTAAAGGGAATTATATCGGTGTAGAAGTTGATGGTACTCCAAATGGTAACAATGGAAGTATTTTCTTTACGAGTGGTGGGCCTGCAATTATTGGAGGACTTAATCCGGGAGAAGGAAATGTTATTTCCGGCAATACAGGAAATGCGATTGCAACAAATGTAACCACTACTAAGGTATACGGTAACTATATCGGTACGGACCCGACCGGAACTACAGCTATTCCTAATACGAATAATGGATTAAACTATGGAACTGTTTCCGGCAATCACGATATAATTGGAAACATAATAAGCGGTAATGGAGGAGATGGAGTCTTCTTCCAGGGAAATAATGTAGATACGTTACAGTCCAATAAAATCGGAGTTAACATCAACGGTGATCCACTTGGAAATGCCGGTCATGGGATAAATTTTGGTGGAGGATCTAATAATAACCTTGTTGGGGGTACTATTCCTGAGGGTAATGAGATAGGCTACAATGGTGGATTTGGGATTAGGTTCAATAATGGTAATTCAATTGATAATTATTTTCTTAATAACACTTTCAAAGGAAATAATTTAGGGGCAATTTTTCTTGCGGAAGGAGCTAATGATTCAATAGCGGCACCAGTTATTCAGTCATCTTCACCTACAGAAGTAACAGGAACATCTTCTGTTGATGGGGAAGTGACATTATATATTACCAATGAAGATGGACAGGGTGCGGTAATACTTGATTCAGCAGATGCAGTTGGAGGAACCTGGTCAATTTCCGGGCTTTCACTCACATTTGGTCAAAAAGTAGCGGCTATTGTTACTGATACCAGTGGAACTTCGGCATTTAGTACGGAAGGGTTGGTTTACCCCTCGCCATTTCCTCCTGGAACTGCCATTGATTTTGATGGGCAATCTGCCGCTGAGTATGCAGTGATTCCGGATGACCCATCTCTTGATTTTGGTTCGGGTGATTTTACGGTTGAGTATTGGGTAAGAAAAGACGCATCGACTTCCTCATTCTACAATATATATGGAGTGAATAAATGGAACCGAGCAGATCAAGCGGGTACCAATGAGTGGAACTTGAGTTTAGGATCCGGGTCAAATAGTGATATACCAGTTTTCAATATTGAATCAAATAATACTCTATACCAGGTTGTGAGTTCACAACCCATTGTAGTTGGAGAATGGACGCACATTACCGGGGTACGGGAAGGTACTGAAATGAGGCTTTATCTCAATGGCCAATTGGTAGGTTCAAGGACTAATGTTTTTGGAGGAGTCAATAATGCAGGATTAGATCTAAGAATTGCCAATAATGCAGTTCAAAATTTCTATTCGGATGCAGCTTTTGACGAGGTGAGGTTATGGAATACGGCTCTTCCTGATTCTACCATAAATGAATACCTGGTTAAAGTATTAGACAGTGAGCATCCTTTTTCAGGTAATTTGGTTTCTTATTATCGAATGGACGAGGGGCAAGGAACCGAAATTATAGATCTCGCAGGAAATAATGACGGAACCTTATTTGCCACTGATCCGGAGGATTGGGAGCCTTCTCAGGCATTATTCTTACCGGGTACTGATACTACAAATAGTGCTTTAAATTTTGATGGGATTGATGACTTCGTAGAAACTCCAATAAATATCAGCTATTCTGAAAATCAGAACATGACCTGGGAGCTTTGGTTGAGACCAACAAAGGATCAGGAAAGCAATACTATTCTTTCCAATGATGATGGAGCATTCGACTGGAGCTTGTATATCGATGCAGGTGAATACAGGTTTTTAGATGGTGGAGGTTTCCGTTCAACTGGAGTTACTGTAGATTTTGGTGAGTGGCAACATCTGGCTGTAGACTTTGATGTGGATTCCATTAAATTATACAAAAACGGGATTCTTGAATTTGCAGGGTTGTCTGCTTATTCAAATAATGACTCTTCCCTACCATTGAATATTGGACGAAATCCTGGTATAAATGGGAGTTTCTATGCTGGTGAAATAGATGAACTCAGAATTTGGGATTATTCAAGACCTGCGGATTCAATAGTATCATATTATGCAGAAAGTACGCTGATTGATACAACCGGGCTTGTTGCCTGGTACCAGTTTGATCAGGGAATACCGGGAGGTAATAATCAATCGATAACACTACTTGCTGATTCTTCTGTAAATAATTTAGCCGGAACACTTAACAATTTTACACTCTCCGGACCCACTTCAAACTGGGTAATTGGAGACAATTTTGCACAAATAAAAGCTCCGGATAGCTTATTTGCATTTGAACAGGGTGAGAATCTGCTTCTCACATGGAATGATAATTCTAATAACGAATTAAGTTTTGAAGTTGAAAGATCGACAAATAATGAAGACTGGTCACCCGTAACTTCACTAGGTCAGAATATCACCAGTTATCTTGTTACAGGTCTTGCAGAAAATGAAGCTTACTTCTGGCGTGTAGGCGCTCAGGGGGCCGAAGCAGTTGCCTATTCTGAAAGTAAGTATGGTGGAAATTTTCTGTTTTTTGGAAATGCACTGCGATTTGATGGGGTAGATGATTATGCTGTTTTACCGTCACTGATTCAGGACACCACAATTACAGAGACTGACTTTAGTTTTGAAGTTTGGGCCAAGATCGAACCGCATACAGGAATAAAGGGGATTGTTTCATTAAACAGAGGAACTACCCAGAACTTCAACAAGATCTTACTAATGTCCAATAACAATGAGCTGGTGATCCTGGACAATGTAGGGGGTTTTACAGTTGATTTTACCGGCCCCATCATTGCGGATAACACTTTTCATCATCTGGCATATTCCAGGTCAGGCAGTGTAGGATCAATTTATGTAGATGGAGTTTTGGCGGGCACTCACACTGCGGATTTTATTATTGAGTCTAATGATATTTGGTCCATAGGGCAGGAATTTGATGGAATCAATACACCTACAGACCATTTACCCGGAGACCTGGATGAATTACGTTTCTGGAATTATGCAATTGATTCACTTCAAATCAACACTTTTAAAGATTCGACATTGACTGGTCTGGAATCAGGTCTGGTTGCCTACTACAAATTTGATCAGCAGGGAAATTCAACAATTCTGCCTGATCGTTCCAAAAACCAATATAATGGAGAATGGATCGGGTCTGCGTTTGGAGCAACTAATCCATTATGGATAAAATCAAGCGTAATAAATAGTATCAACCCATCAAATACTGCACTTAATTTTGATGGGTCGAATGACTATGTCTCAAATAATGGAGCGTTTCTTGGAACAGGTTACACAGGTCCATTCACAGTAGAAATGTGGATTCGTCCAGGAAACTTTACTGCAAATAATGGGACTTATGGTGCAGGAATCATGCGCAGCACTTCCGGAGATCAAATTGGAGACTATTTCGTCAGTCTATTCCCTACGGGTCAGTTGGGATTCGCTTACTGGACAAATTCAGGGACAGATACTGATGGAATTGCATTTACAGATCCGGTGATTTCCGAAGATATATGGAGACATGTAGCGGTAACTTACGATGGTTCTGAACAAAAAATATTTTTAGATGGGTCAGAGATTTCCATTGCCGGATTTACTTCTACTTCGTCAAGTTGGGGTACTGGATATGAGATAGGCAGAAACTTTACCAGCGCCGGGTATTATTTTAACGGCAACATAGATGATGTGAGAATTTGGAATTATGCTCGTCCAGCAGACTCCATTGCAGCCTATTACGATACTGCGATATTACCAGATACAACTGGATTACGAGCAAGGTTTACTTTTGATGATGGAGAGCCGGGAGGAGACAATACTTCACTTACAATAGTGGAAGACTCAGGACCTATCGGGTTTCAGGGAACATTAAATGGATTTGCCTTAACTGGAAACTCTTCAAACTTTGTAGAATCAGACGCATTTGATGAAATACAAACTCCCACCAATCTTTTTGCGGATGATTCATCACCCGGTCAGATCGTTTTGTTCTGGGATGACAATAGTAGTACTGAAGCAAGCCAGTTATTACAAAGATCAGTAGGGGATACCAGCAATTTTGTCAACTACGCAACTCTCATTCCTAATCAAACCGCGTACACTGATTTTGGAGTTTCTCCCGATCAGGGGTATTACTATCGAATTAGGGCGAATGGTGCATTTGGGAATTCGGATTTTTCTGATTTTGTATACGGGAGTACTTTAGGTTCTCCAGGAAATGCGCTGTCATTTGATCGAGCGGATGATTACGTTACTGTCCGTGAAAACGTGATACCTACTTCCGGAGATTTCACAGTTGAGGTTTGGGCTAGAATAGATCAAACAGCTCCAACAACAATAAGATATGATTTGATATCTCAACCCTTTGAAGGAGGCTTTGGAGATAATTTCTGGATAGGTACTGATCTTGGTGACTTTGAGCTTAGAGTCACTACGTCCTGGCAAAGTACTGGTGTGTTATTCCCTAATGATGGAGAATGGCATCATATTGCAGTGGTTAAATCAGCTTCAAATCTTGAGTTGTATTTAGATGGAATCAAAGAAGCCGAGTTAGGGTCAGGAATAAATTATACACAAACGGTACCCGATCCTGAATTTAGAATCGGAAGACATTGGGAAACCTTTACTGATTTTTGGTTCGGCGATATTGATGAAGTTCGTGTATGGAATTACGCTACGGATTCGGCACAGGTTGCTTCACGAAAAGACTCTACATTGCTCGGAGACGAACCTGGATTAGTTGCTTATTATCGTTTTGATCAAACTGGAAATAGCACAATACTTCCGGATCGATCTCTTAATTCAAAAAATGGAGAATGGCTGGGTTCGGTTTCTGGTACGACAACTCCTCAATGGATACAATCCACAGCTTTCAACTTTAACCCGTCAATAGCAATTCAAAATCCATCTGATACAAACGCAGTAAAAATTGAAAGTAATTTAGTTATCTCATGGATAGAAGAAGATTTCGAAAATACTGACTTCCTGGAAGTAAGGTGGAGTGCAGATAGCGGGGCAACTTTTTCAATTCTGGCAGATGGGCCTGCCTCTTCATTTAGTGGATCATATAATTGGACTGTACCAGATTCTGTAGGAGATGGAAATGCAATTGCAGTCATCAATACCACCCTGGGTATAGGGGATACAACTGGACTATTTTCAATCACTCCATTGCAGCCGGCGATTACCGTTTTTAACCCTTCTGCAGCTCAGCAATACACGATTGGTAGTAATTTAAGTGTTAACTGGGCTATTGAGGACTTCCCCCCGTCAGACTTGATCGAAATCCGCTGGAGTGCAGATAGTGGTGCTAGTTATTCCATTCTTGCAGATGGTACTTTTGATTTGTTTAATGGTTTATTTAACTGGACCGTTCCGGACTCCATTGGTACAGGTAATATCATTCAGGTTGTCAATACGACCGCTGGCGTTCAGGATTCAAGTGGGCTGTTTGCAATAGTTGATCTCAATCCACAAATCACATTGACGTCTCCCAACGGAGGTCAAATATTTAAGATAGGTGGGTCAGCAACCATTACCTGGACAGAACTGGATTTTCCAACGACAGATACATTAAGAATCAGATGGAGCGAGGACGGAGGAAGTTCCTTTGTAACCATTGCAGAGGGATCATCTGCTGACTTTAACCGATCTTTTGTCTGGAATTATCCGGATTCTGTAGGTACCAATAATATCATCGAGGTTTTCAATATTAATGCAGGAGTTTCAGATCAAAGTGATGCAGCGTTTGAGATTGCTCCTTTGGTACCTGAAGTGGTACTCAACTTCCCTAATGGAGGACAGGTTTTTACGATCGGTGACCAAACAACTATCAACTGGTCCTCTATTGACTTCCCTGGAACCGATTTGATTGAAGTACTTTGGAGTTCTGATAGCGGTGCTACCTATTCAATTATCGCGGATGGTACATTCGACCTTTTTAATGGTTCGTTTAGCTGGACAGTACCGAACCAATTGGGTCAGGGGAATAAAGTTGCGGTGGTCAATACCACGCTTGGCATTGGAGATACCACTACAGGTTTCTTTGAAATAGCAGATCTTCAGCCGGCTATTAGTATTTTCAACCCTTCAAATGGAGATGAATTATTTGCAGGACAGAATTATTCGGTCCAGTGGACGCAACAGGATATCAACATTTCTGATACCTTGTTGATCAGCTGGAGCGCGGACAGTGGAAATACTTTTACTCGATTGGATTCTGGTTTAGTTTCCGCCTTTAACGGATCGTATCTATGGCCAGTACCAGATACTACATTGGATGGGAATCAATTGTCGGTAGTGAACATAACGCTGGGTGTCGGAGATACTACGGACGGTTTCTTTAGCATAGCAACTGAAGTGATCCCTGTTGATTCGGTACCTCCGATTGTTACGATCAACCCATTGGAAACATTGGATAATACCCCGGAGATTACCGGAACAGTGGATGATCCATTGGCTTCTGTAATTGTAAGTCGTGATACAATATTCAGTGCTGTTAATGTCTCTGGAGGTACATGGACATTACCTGCGGATTCAGTTGGATTTTTATTTACAGGAACTTATCAATTTGAGGTTACGGCTACAGATACAGCAGGAAATGTCGGAGTAGATTCTGCGATCATTCGAATATTGCCAAACCCTTCCGTCGCATTGGAAGCTACTTCTATACAGTCCTTGCAGTTCAGAGCTAACTGGACAGGCCGACAGGATGTAAACAGCTACTTGTTGGATGTATCAGAAAACAATGCTTTTGGTTCATTTATACTGGAAGATGAACAGATAAATGATACATCTTATCTGGTTACGGGTCTCAGTATAAATGTTGAATATTTTTATAGGGTTCAGGTGGTGTATAACTCCGGTGATACTTCCGATTACAGTAATACTATCAACGTACTTACCATACCAGATCCCGGAACACTTACCGATTCGCTTGCATTGGTTCAAATCTATGAACAAACAAACGGCTCGAATTGGATCAATAGAACCGGATGGCTGACAGATAGTCTGGAGTTCTGGAATGGAGTTACAGTTGTCAACGGAAGAGTAACTGAAGTGCAGCTTAGTGCTAACAATTTAACGGGACATATTCCGGATATAACAACTGGTTTGGAAGAATTGACAGAATTAGATTTGTCAGGCAATGAAATCAGGTCAATTGGACGATTAAATAGTTTTAGCTCACTTCAAAATGCAAATATTGATCAGAATAGACTGGATTTTACGTCTATTATTAATATGCAAAATACCGGAGCTGCCGTAAATGTCGGTACACAAAAATCAGTTTTATTACCGGTGACCACCATTGAAGAGATTGGCACGACCGCAAATTTAGATCGAACCATTCCAGGAGCAGAATCATATGTCTGGTACAAAAACAATGTTGAAATAAGCGGACAGAATGCCGGAGTTTTAACATTGGAAATCAATTCGTTTGCCGATGAGGGGGTATTTTATGCTGAAGCAACGAACTCATCTGTGCCGGGACTCACTTTAGTATCAGAAGAGATAAACTTAAAGGTATCTTCAAGGGAAAGAGATTCGGTTTCATTACGTATTATGTACGATTCGCTTGGAGGTTCGACATCATCCCTTACAGACTGGACGAGTTTACCAATTTCAGGCTGGACAGAGGTTACATTGGACAACAAGAGAGTAACTATTCTTGATTTATCTGATAAAGGCTTAACGGGAGTTATTCCACAGGCCTTTATGGATATTACCGGGTTATTGAATGCAAACTTCTCCGGGAATGAGATATCGGGAATACCAGATTTAACATACCAGTTACCACGATTAAACCAGCTGAATCTAACAGACAATAGATTTGACTTTGGAGATTTTGAAAATGCGTCAGGATCAGTAGCATCCGTTACTTATGGCAATCAGAAACCGATACTGGAAGCGTCTTATGTACAGATAGACAAAGGGCTTGATTATACCATTCAGGGTCCGGAACTTGAAGGCACAAGGAATCGATATGTATGGAAAAGAGGCTCGATCATTTTGCCATCATCGGATTCGGTTGATTATTTGATTGAGGACATTGGTTTTGAAAATATGGGTGATTATACATTGGAGGTTACGGATAGGGATAGTCGATTTGGTTCTGTCGTGTTGAGATCAGAAATACAAACGGTATTGGCCCAGGCAGATATTGAGTTGACTCCATTATATGAAAACATAGATAACCAATTGGTTGCATTAGAAGATGGAGATGCTACAGGTGAATTGTATTCTACGGTACGAAGGCCATATCCAGCGGTGGATACCATTGAGATCTTAAATGATAAATTGTTGTTTGAGGACGTAGTGCTTGGGGATTACATAGCAATCATAAGGCCGGTTTCAGAACTGATCATCAAGAATAATAGTGGTAGAAACGATAGTATTAAAGTTTTACCTACTTATTATAATAGAAAAATTGGGTGGGAAGAGGCTGATGATATTATACTGAGAGATCAGTTTGTGGACTCGATGGAAATGGAGCAGCAGCCAAGACCATTGACGGATTTGGATGGTTCGGGTAATCTGGATATGTTGGTAGAGAGCGATTTTGCAGAGGAAGCGGATGGAAGAATAGAGGCGAGAAGAAGAGTAAGAAAAGCGGGTTGTTCGTTGAGAAGACGGGTAACCGGAGGAGGAGGTCGAGTTGAACAGGATGATGAATTTGTTTTGATCGCTTACAAGGAAACGGATGATGAAGGAAATGTAAGTTTTGGCAACTTACCGGCAGGAGATTATCGAATCAACATACAGTATCCGGGAGTACCGATGGATGAGAGTTCAGAGATTGAATTTACGATCGAAGAAGGAGAAGAGAATGTGGCGTTTGAGGCAAATGTTACGATTACAGAAGATGGCATTTCAGTGGACCTGGAGAAAATACTGGGAATTATCAGAGAATACTTCAGGGATCTGGTGATTTATCCAAACCCTGCAAATGAAAGCTTTACTATTCAGTACAAGCAGTTGCTGGCTGAAGATGTGGTGATGAAGATGGTAAGTTTGACAGGTTCGATTATAGAAAAGCTGGATGTAGAGAAAGGATTTGATAAAGAGATTGAGGTGAATACAGAAGAATTACCGGAAGGGGTATATGTATTGTACTTCGAGGACCAGAATAAACCGGATAAGACTTTGATGACAGTGAAGGTAATCGTGAGGCATTGATAATGGTTTAGGAGATTTCAGTATTTGTTATCAGAGAACAGTCTTCTAAATATTGAGCCGTTTCCAGCTGTAACACAGAGGTATTATGTTTGAAAAGAAGCATAAGCTAAAATTCTTAACTTATA
>CAYTFO010000098.1:0-11320 GCA_964437135.1 uncultured Roseivirgaceae bacterium
TACAAAAGAGAGTGTACTCTGTGCTTTTGCCATACATACCAGTACAATAAGTATTAATGTAGCAGTGCTTTTCAATATTAATTTTGATGTATTGTTTCTAAGACCCAACTAATTGGGTTCTTTACTTTTTGATTGAGCAAAGCTAACTCTAAAACTTCCTCTACTTTTGAAACGTAGTGAATTTTAAGACCTTTTAAATAAGTAGGATTAATTTCCTCAAGATCCTTTTTATTTTTCTCGCAAAGTATAATCTCCTTGATCCCTGCTCTTTTTGCCGCAAGGAGTTTTTCCTTGATCCCTCCAACGGGAAGTACTTTTCCTCTTAAAGTTATCTCTCCTGTCATTGCAAGTTTCGATTTTATCTTTCGCTGAGTATAAATAGAAGCCAAAGAAGTCAACATAGTAATACCAGCAGAAGGTCCATCTTTAGGTACAGCTCCGGCTGGAACGTGCACATGAAGATCGTAGTTCTCAAATACTATATACGGTATTCCTATATCATCGGCATTAGATTTGAGGTAAGATAACGCAGTTATAGCTGACTCTTTCATCACATCCCCTAGTTGTCCGGATAAAGTAAGTTTACCTTTACCTCTACTCACATTAGATTCTATGAATAGAATTTCACCACCAACAGGTGTCCAGGCTAAACCAGTTGCAACTCCGGCAATTTCATTGTTCTCATAAGTCTCTTTATCAAACAATTCAGGGCCTAAAATTTTGGGTAAATCATTAGGTAAAACAGACTTTTTATATTCTTCTTCCATTGCTATGGATTTAGCAACATTACGGATCACTGCCGCGATTTTTCTCTCCAGGTTTCTCACCCCGGACTCTCTCGTATAATCATTGATTATTTTGACAGTAGTCTTAGGATCGATTTTAATGTCTGTTGCCTTTAATCCATGTTCTCTTCGCTGTTTTGGGATCAAATGTCTTTTAGCTATCTCCTGCTTTTCCTCTAATGTATATCCTGTGATATCAATAATCTCCATCCTGTCTCTCAATGCAGGCTGTATAGAATCTAATGTGTTTGCAGTCGCAATGAACATTACATTAGACAAATCATAGTCAACCTCGAGGTAATTATCCTTAAAAGTACTGTTCTGCTCTGGATCTAATACTTCGAGTAAAGCGGAAGAAGGGTCTCCTCTGAAGTCCGAACTTACTTTATCTATTTCATCCAAAATAAAAACGGGGTTTGAAGTATTCGCACGATTTATATTTTGAATGATTTTGCCGGGCATAGAACCTATATAGGTTTTACGGTGCCCTCTTATTTCTGCTTCATCATGAACTCCTCCTAATGACATTCTCACATATTTTCTGCCCAATGCTTCTGCAATGGATTTACCTAGTGATGTTTTACCAACTCCCGGAGGTCCATAAAGACAAAGGATTGGTCCTTTCAAATCATTTTTTAATTTTCTTACTGCCAGATATTCAAGAATCCTATCTTTTACTTTTTCTAAGCCGTAATGGTCTCTGTCAAGGATTTTCTTAGCATTCTTTAAATCAAAATTGTCTTCTGTGTACTCTTTCCATGGCAGATCCACCAGAAGCTCAGCATAATTCATTGCAACAGGGTATTCTGCTGCTGCAGGGTTCATTCTTAGAATTTTATCAAGTTCTTTTTTGAAGTGATCTGCAACTTCCTTAGGCCATTTTTTTGCTTCTGCTTTTTTTCTCAAAGCTTCTAATTCCTGATCCGGACCTTCCTGCCCCAGTTCATTTTGTAAAACTTTCATTTGTTGTCTCAGGAAATAGTCTCTTTGCTGCTGATCAATATCCGAATGAACTTTATTTTGAATTTCATGCTTTAATTCCAGCATTTGAATGTCTTTGATCATCAACTGTAACAAATGCTCAGCTCTATCACTTGGATTATTAATTTCCAATAACTTCTGCTTCTCATATACATCAGCATTGACATTTGAAGAAAGAAAATGAGTCAAAAATGATTTGCTTTCTATATTATCGATAGCGATTTGTGCTTCTTTGGGGATTTCAGGATTAAGTCGCATAATTTTATACGCTGAATCTTTTAGCGACTGAATTACTGCTTCAACCTGTTTTTTCGTACCCTTCCATTTTTGCTCCTTAACAAGCTTATATTCAGCCATCATGAATGGGTTTTCCTGGACTACACTCATCAACTCAAACCTCTTTTGCCCCTGAATAATGATTGTAGTATTTCCATCCGGTAATACAAGCATTTTCAATATTCTCGCAATAGTTCCTATTGAATAAATATCTTGCTGTCCAGGATCTTCAGCTTTTACATTTTTTTGAGCAATCACCCCGAGTATTCGATCCCCTTTGTATGATTTTTTTACAAGTTTTACTGATTTTTCCCTACTAACTGTAATAGGTAAAACAACCCCTGGAAAAAGTACAGTATTTTTGATCGGCAATACAGGTAGTAAATCAGGTAAGTTATTTTCTGTTAATTCCGGCTGTTCATCTGTTTCAACTAATTGAATTATTTCGCCCGTCTCTTCCTCTATAAAATCCGACATTAAAATTTGAAATCCCTTTTTATTCATATAATTGTGTCAAAATGACAGTATTTCTGGTTTGAGTAGTCTCTTTGAATTATTCATGTTTATGGTTCAATACCTATGCCAATTGTATGCATCTATCTATATTTAATCTAAATTTGGAAAATACTGACGATTAGTCGTGTTTATGCGCGGGAATTACATTACTCTATTCATCATATTTATTTTATTATCTCTTTCCACTGAAGCTCAAAAAAGAAACAGGAAAGAGATAAGCATTAGCTCAGATACATTGGCCAGGAATGTGACTTTGAACATTTATCAATTCAAAAACATCAACAAAGTCCAGGACTACTTCAATAAAAGTAAGTTAAAAAGAATTTACGAACTTGAGGAAAGCAAACAATGGGAAGATCTTTACTATGCTTTAAAGGACTATGTAAGCAATTTTGGGATTCAAAATTTCTATAAAGACACTCAGTTAATCTGGAGACTGGCAAAACTAACTGAGTTATACGGAGATCGTGAGGAGGCGATTTCACTTTATAGATTAGTGCTTAGACATCATCATCAGGGGATTAATCTGAAAGAAATTGAAATTTATTATGATTCACTTAATACACAGGAAGCACAACAATACGTTCCACTGGAGTATTATTATGAATTGGTAGAGCATCGAAAAATGATAGATACTCTCAGGCCTCCGAGAGGAATCCTTTTGAACATGGGATCTAATGTAAACAGCAGAAAAGCAGACTATGCGCCAGCTTTAAGTGGATACAAAAATCAACTTTTATTTACTTCGAAAAGAAATGAAACTCAATATTCAATTGAAAAACGTGAAAATGAAGATCTTTTTATTACAAAACGAGATGAATATGGGGTTTGGTCAAAAGCTCAGCCTGTAAGTGATATCAATTCACAGTACAATGAAGGTTCAGCATTTTTATCGGCAGATGGAAAATTGATTTACTTTTCAAGATGTGACTGTATGGATTGTATGGGTGATTGTGATCTTTTTTCAGCTAAACTACAGGAAGATAGTACCTGGGGGGAGATTAAAAATTTGGGCATAAATGTCAATTCCCTGAGTTGGGATTCCCATCCTGCATTATCTCATAATGGTGATACATTATTTTTTGCTTCTGACCGATTGGGAGGGTTTGGGCTTGCAGATATTTATTATACAGTACGTCTGGGTGAAGATAAATGGGCTCCTGCTAAAAATATGGGACCAGTTATAAACACACGAAACAATGAAGTTTCTCCATTTTATCACCCGGTATTTGATGTTTTATATTTTTCTTCAAACGGTCAGCTTTACAACTTCGGTGAGTTTGATATTTATAAAACATATTTGACTGAAAATGGCTGGAGTGAACCAAATAACATTGGACCGTTAGTAAATGGAAGAGGAAGTGAATTCTATTTTACAATAGATGCAAATTCTGATCACCTGTATTATGCCCGGTCTGTAACCAGAGACCTGAATAAACTTGATTTATATTCTTTCCCTCTTCCAATGGAAGCAAGACCAAATGCCACAGCATTGCTTACAGGCTCATTAACTGATTCTATTACCGGTGAAGCTTTTTCCGGGATTGTTTCTATTATTGATCTTGATGAAGGTGTTGAGGTGGCTCCTCAGTACTTAAGACCTGACGGGACTTTTGAATTCAATCTAATCGATCAAAGAAATTACCTTCTGGTGATTCAGGGAGATGACTTTTTTAGAATAGAAGAAGCATTTTATCTCAGCGGCCCAATGGACCTTAGCAAAGTGACTGAACCACTTACTGCCAGGGTTAAGTTTGAATCTATTGAATTTGATAATGGTAAAGCTGGATTAAAACCCGGTATGTATGCTGATTTAAATAAAATTGTCAATTTCCTATACGATAATCCAGAATTTAAATTGAGGATTTCAGGTCATACAGATGCTTCGGGCTCTGAAGATTTCAACTTGCAACTATCGAAAGAAAGAGCACAAAATATCCGTGATTATATCGTCATTTTTGCCGGGGTTTTTGAGGACAGAGTGGAGTGGGAAGGCTATGGAAGTTCCCAGCCTATAGTAACCAGTCCAGATGCCGATCAATCTATAAATCGACGCGTTGAGTTTGAGATCTACAGACCTGGAAAGCCTGTTGCTGAGGAATCTTCTGAGATAGAAAATAATTGATTTGACAAGTTTAAATTATAGAATTAAACTTAATCTTAAATCCATTTATCCATAAATTTTGATTAATTGAATAAACCATCAACTATGGATACAGTTATCAAAAATTCTTGTCTTAAGAAGTGATTTCAGTTTAAATAAACGAGACTAAAACAACTTGGTAATATCATTGAAGATTGCGTAGGTCATAATTCCCAATAAAAGAATCATTCCAACTTTCTGAGCATTCTCTAAAAATTTATCCGAAGGTTTTCTTCCAGTCACCATTTCCCAGGTCAGGAACATCACATGACCACCATCCAGTGCGGGAATTGGCAGGAAATTCATGAACGCTAGCACCATGGACAAAAGTCCTGTTATTTGCCAGAAATTTACCCAATCCCATCTTCCTCCAAAAAATTTCGCAATACCTATAGGCCCTGACAATGATTTGCTGGGAGAAACATCCCCTGCAAACATCTTCTTGAAAGCTTTAATATTAACCCAGACAACATTAAAAGCATGTGAAGTTCCTTTTGTCATGGCCTGGCCTAAGGTGTAATCAATAGTGGAATATTCTAACGGAAAAGTTGCCTGAAAACCAATGGTACCTTCTGACGATACTTCAAAGTTGGTTTCAATGATGTCATTCTCTCTCTGAATTTTAGCTGAAATGGAACCATTTCTTATGGTATCCAATACGGATTGCAACTCATCAAAATAGGAAATTTTTATATTTTCTACTTCTAATATTTTATCCCCTGCTTTAAGTCCTCCTTTTTCAGCAGCTGAACCAGGTGTTACCTGCGCCACTTCAAAAGGTGTTCTAATCCCCAGAAAAGGTGCCTGGTTATCCTGATCAGCAAAATTATCTATGAAATTATTCGGAATTGGAATTTTGATTATCTCTCCATCTCTTTCAACAGTATAATAACCATTTGTACTTAGAAGAACATCCCCACTTCTCAGGTCTTTGAATTTCTCAAAATCCTCTCCATTTACATTTATAATCTTATCTCCGGATTGCAATCCTAATTGTTTGCCCAGATCATAAGCTACGATCCCGTATTTATTAACTTCTTCCTTTGGAATGTATGTCTCACCTTGAGAATATACCAGAGCAATGAACACAACAACGCCTGTGATGACATTAACAACTATACCTCCCATCATCACAATAAGTCTTTGCCAGGCTGGCTTTGCTCTGAATTCATAAGGTTCGGGTTCCTGAGACAATGATTTTACATCAAGTGACTCATCTATCATCCCGGTTATTTTTACAAACCCACCTAATGGAATAGCTCCAATTGAATACTCAGTTTCCCCAAACTTTTTTCCCCATATTTTAGGAGGAAAACCAATTGAGTATTTTTCTACCCTCATTCCAAATGCCTTGGCTGCCAGTAAGTGCCCAAGTTCATGTAATCCAACAAGTATCGATAAGCCCAGCAAAAGCTGAACTGTCATGATTATACCTTCCATCTATAAAATCAAATCTTTAGCAAATTTTCGGGTTTCCCGATCTGTTTCAATGTAATCTTCCAATTTTGGAGCTCGAATATACGATACTTTTTCGAGGCAGGTTTCGATAATATCGGATATTTCAAAAAAACCAATCTTATCTTTTAAAAACGCATCTACGGCGATTTCGTTTGCTGCATTTAAAATACATGCTGCATTACCCTCCCGTTTTAATGAAGTAAAAGCGAGATCAAGATTTCTAAATGTCTGAATATCAGGCTTTTCAAACGTTAGTTCAGGATATTCTGTAAAATCAAACCGGGTAAATGAATTTTTTAAACGGTAAGGAAATCCCAATGCATATTGTATGGGTAATTTCATATCTGGCAAACCCATTTGCGCTTTGATCGAACCGTCTTCAAATTGTACCATTGAGTGAATAATTGACTGTGGATGAACAATGACATCTACCTGTTCAGCAGAAAGTCCAAACAGCCATTTAGCTTCTATTACCTCTAAACCTTTATTCATCAGGGTAGCAGAATCAATAGTAATCTTAGCCCCCATATCCCAATTTGGATGTTTTAAAGCTTGTGCTTTTGTCACCTTTACCAGAGACTCTCTTTTTTTGCCTCGAAACGGACCACCGGAAGCAGTCAGGATAATCTTTTCAATTGAATTTTGTATTTCCCCCACAAGGCACTGAAAAATAGCAGAATGTTCAGAGTCTACAGGAATAATATCAGACCTGTTTTCTTTTGCAAGATTCATCACTAAGTCTCCTGCAACAACTAGTGTTTCTTTATTGGCTAATGCAATTGTTTTACCATTTTCAATCGCTTTGATTGTTGGAATCAGGCCGGAATAACCAACAAGAGCAGTCAGGACAATATCCACTGAATCCATTTGAACAACATCCGCAAGCGCATTGATCCCGGAGTAAACTTTGATGTCTAGTGGATCAAGTTCCTTGAAAACTTCATCGTATTTTTTTTCATCTCCTATTACGACAACATTGGGTTTAAACTTAGCTGCCTGTTTAATTAGTAGCTTAGAATTAGAATTTGCGGTTAAAACCTCAACTTCAAATAAATCAGGGTTCTCCTTAATCACTTCAAGAGTTTGGGTTCCAATAGACCCTGTTGAACCCAATATCGCAACACTTTTCCTTTTGTCAGACAATTATTTTTTAAATTTTAATAGTTCTTCTGCAATCTTTCGGTCGTTACTCAAACGTGGGACTTTGTTTTGACCACCAAGTTTACCAATAGATTTCATATAATTTATAAATGAGTTCTTTTGAAGATTTACAATCTCAAGGGGTCTTAAAACTGAACCTGTTATTAAATCATCGTAATAACTGTTCAACTTCTGCAATTGTTGATCGAGTTCATTACAAAACCCGGATAAATCTGAAGGCTGATTTGCAAATTCAACATACCACTCATGATGTGGTAATCCGGAATCAGGAGTAACATTAGGAGCTACTGTAAATTCTACCAATTCCACTTCAGGGTATTTTTCACAGGTAAACTTCATTGCCTGTTCCACTTCCTCTCCAATAACATGTTCTCCAAAAGCAGAAATAAAGTGTTTTATCCTTCCGGTCACCAAAATACGATGTGGATTTTTGGAAACAAATTTTATTGTATCACCAATTGAATATCCCCACAAACCTGCATTACTGTTGATTATTACAGCATAGTTTTTACCTATTTCCACATCATTAATGGTAACACGTGTTGGATTTTCATCAAAATATTCATCTGCAGGTACAAATTCGAAAAATATTCCACTGTTTGCTAGAAGTAACAGGCCCTCTTCTTTTTGAGAATCCTGGTACGCAATAAATCCTTCTGAAGCCGGATAAGTCTCAATGGAATCAATTGTTTTTCCAATCGTTTCGAAAAGCTTAGACCGGTAAGGCTCAAAATTAACTCCACCATATACAAATAGAGAAAAATCAGGAAATACATCTTTGATCGGCATTGATTTCCGTTCTGCTATTTTATCAAAATACATTTGAACCCATGGGGGGATACCCGAGATGAGTGACATATTTTGGTCAATAGTTTCATCAACTATTTTATCAACTTTAGCTTCCCAGTCTTCGATACAGTTCGTTTCATATGATGGCATCTGGTTTGTACGTAGATATGATGGAACATGATGATTGACAATTCCTGATAATCTACCTGTATTTATACCTGCAGTCTGAGTAAGAATTGGACTACCGGAAAGAAAAATCAGTTTACCATCTAAAAATTTCGAATTACCTGTCTCTTTGATATAGGATAATAATGCATTTCTGGCACTATTGATATGATTTGGTATTGAGTCTTTTGTGATAGGAATGTATTTTGTGCCTGAAGTAGTACCTGAGGTTTTAGCAAAATATGCAGGTTTTCCAGGCCATAAAACGTCGCTCTCTCCTGCAAGGATTTTTTTTACATACCCAGATAGTTGTTCATAATCCCTGATAGGTACCTGTTTAGCAAAATCCTCGAAAGTACGAATTTCAGAAAAACCATGATCTCTACCAAAAGTAGTATTGGTGGCTTTCTTAATAATTTCATTAAAAACTTTTCGCTGATATTGTCCAGGATTAGCTGACCATTTTTTTTGATCTGCTACTATCCAGTTTGCTACTGGCTTGCTTAAAACTGACCTGATACCCATGTTAAACGTGAAAATAGGTTAAAATATCCTTACTCATTATTAAGTAATGCAACAAAAGTAAGAAAGACACAGTAGTATTGGATAGGAAAAAGAACCATTATTTCAGAATATGAAAAAGCTACTGATAATTGTTTCAATCGGATTGCTAAGTGGATTAGCAGGTGTTTGGTTTGGAAGCCAAATGGTTGAAGAGCGTTTGGAAGACATCCTTGCAAATAATATCAACTCGGAGAAAAATCCGGTTTTCGACAGATTTGAAGCTACCTCTGTGAAAAATAACTCTGCCAATGATATAAATATTACTGATCGTCCAGACTTTGTAAATGCTTCTGAAATAAGTACCAATAGCGTGGTTTTTATAACGACACTAACTGAATATGAATATAGGACAGGAACAATGTTTGACTGGTTTTTTGAACCCAGAACATCTCAAAGAATAGGAAGCGGCTCTGGTGTGGTCTTTACGAGTGATGGATATATAGTTACTAATAATCATGTTATTGAAGATGCCGACGAAATCAGAGTCACTGCTGGAAAAAGATCCTACAATGCTGAATTGATAGGTAGGGACCCCTCTTCAGACCTGGCAGTAATAAAAGTAAAGTCCGTAGACCTAAATGCGATCCCGCTGGGAAACTCAGATGAGGTAAAAGTGGGAGAATGGGTACTGGCAGTTGGAAATCCTTTTAATCTTACTTCCACTGTCACAGCTGGGATTGTCAGTGCTAAAGGAAGAAATATAAATATCTTAAAAGACAAATTCCCGATTGAATCATTTATTCAAACTGATGCAGCCATCAACCCCGGTAATAGTGGCGGTGCACTCGTTAATCAGGATGGAAAGCTAATAGGAATTAATACTGCAATACTTTCAAGGACAGGTAGCTATGCTGGGTATGGGTTTGCTGTGCCTGTGAATATTGTTAAGAAGGTATTTAACGACCTCGTCAAATATGGGGAAGTCCAAAAAGCATTTACTGGATTTGATCTGGTGGATATTGACAGTGAAATGGCAAATAAGCTTGATTTGGAAAGCTTTGATGGAATCCTTGTTAATTCTATTCAGCCGGAAGGAGCAGCAAGCAAAGCAGGTATAGAAGAGGGGGATATAATCACAGATATAAATGGAAAAGGAGTTGAAAGTAAAGCAGAATTTGAAGAATATATAGCCAATTTATATCCCGGCGATGTAGTTCAATTGAATATCAAAAGAAATGGACAGACAAGGGAGTTTCCACTTACGCTACTCAACAGGGAAGGCGGTGTTGAAATCCTAACAAGAGAAATATATACTTCCAAAAAACTTGATGCTCAATTTGAAAGGGTATCAAAGGTGGAGAAGGATTTATTGCAGATTAAGTCAGGTGTAAAAGTTATAGATTATGACAATTCTGGCTACTTTGCCCAATTAGAGCTACCAAAAGGGTTTATTATAACTGCCATAAACAAAAGACCAGTTGATGACCCGGAAGAATTATCAGACATTCTTAGTAAGATTAAAGGTCGCGTTGAGATTTACGGAATCGATACAAACGGAAGGAGGGTGTATTATCCTTTCTATATAAGATGATTATTTAGAAACTTTCATTTTAAGTTTCTTTTTCAATTCATCTATTGAATACCTGAATTTGGCATTGGTATCAATCATGTCATTTACAGACTGCACTGCATGAATTACAGTGCTATGATCCCGACCTCCGAAATGATAGCCAATAGATTTCAAAGAATGAGTTGTGTAATCTTTAGAAAAATACATGGCGACCTGCCTAGCAATTACAATTTCTTTCTTTCTTGTTTTCGCTTTCAAATCTTCAAGATTCACATTGAAATAATCTGAAACAGTTTTTTGAATGTAATCGATACCAACTTCAGAATCAATATCGGTTACAATATTTTTTAGAATTTTCTTAGCTAATTCTAAGGTGATTTCTTCTTTTGTAAGAGAAGCATTTGCTACTAATGAAATAACTACTCCTTCCAGTTCCCTGATATTAGTATCGACTGTGTAGGCAAGATATTCAATTACCTGATCGGGAATGCTAATCCCATCTGCCTGCATTTTCTTTTTTATGATCGCAATTCTTGTTTCAAAGTCAGGTTGCTGTAAATCAGCAGTAAGCCCCCATTTAAACCTAGAAACCAATCGCTCCTGTAACCCTTGAAGGTCTCTTGGAGGGCAGTCTGAGGTCATTATTATTTGCTTACCATTCTGGTGAAGATGATTAAAGATATGGAAAAAGATTTCCTGGGTTTTTTCCTTCTCCTTTAAAAATTGTACATCATCAAGAATAAGGATATCAACATTTCTGTAGTAGGCAATAAATTCCTGGATATTGTTATTCTTAAGTGCATCAATGAATTGATTTGTGAATTTTTCAGATGCTACGTAAAGTACATATTTGTCAGGATGACTTCGTTTAATCTCATTCCCAATTGCCTGTACAAGATGAGTTTTCCCGAGACCTACACCTCCATAAACCATTAGGGGATTAAAGGAAGTTACACCAGGCTTATTTGCGAC
>CAYTFO010000098.1:11330-13070 GCA_964437135.1 uncultured Roseivirgaceae bacterium
CCGCAAGACCGTTCGCGGCACCATCTCCGATACCGAGTTCGAGCGACTGGTGCTCACCGAAGAGAAGGCAATCCTGCAGATCGAGCAAGCCTGTTGCAATCTCCTTCAATGAAGTTTTCGAAAAAATAATTGGGGTTCAGATTTGAATCACTGGCCAGTTCCTGTATAAACTGAGGATTTTTATACTGATCATATCCATTGACTCTATTCTTATTGTAAGTACTGGAACCTCCGGTGACATTAACGGTAAATGGCTGATTAAGCTCATTTCCTTTATCCACAACAACAGAATATTCCAATCTCCCGTTTGATCCGATTTCCGATTTTATTGCCTGATGCAGTAAATGAACGTAATTTTCTTCCAGCCATTCATAGAAAAACTGACTGGGAACCTGTATGGTAAGGACGTCTCCTTCGAGCTTTACTGGAACTATAGGTATAAACCAAGTTCTGAAACTTTGCTCAGGAATGCGCTCCTTGATGTAATTCAGGCATTTTTCCCAGGTTTTTTCGTGCATCAAATAATGTTACTTTTGGTGGTTAACTAATCAAAAAAAATCGTACTTTTTAAACAAGCGGACATCAAATTTGAATCAAAAATTCTAAAGAAAAAAATTGACTTTTTGATATACTAATTTAAGTACAGTTAATTCAATGAATTGACAATTTTTAAGGTTAAAATTCTTTGAAAAATACAATTAAGGTTTTTCATGATAAAAGTCTTTGTAATAAAGTAACTATTCATTTTAACTTTGAATTCAACTGATTCGAAAATGATTGATTTAAGTGAATTTAAAAAAGTATCGAAAGCCGAATGGGCAGAAAAAGCTACAATTGACCTTAAGGGAAAAAACTTAAATGATTTAGATTGGGAGCTTTTCCAGAACATTAAGGCTGAGGCATATTACAATGATGAAGAAAACTCAGAATATGAGTACGTAACAGATTTCTTTCTTAGGCGTAATTTTTCCGAATGGAAACTTTATGAAAAGGTTTTAGTGAAAGACGAAAAAGAAGCCAATCACATGGCATTGGAAGCATTGAGCAATGGCTGTGATGGAGTAATTTTTCAATTTTTACCTGAAACTAAAATTCAGGTTTTACAATTATTTGAAGGTATAATTACAGAAATCTGTGATGTGTCTTTTGCTGGTGAAATATCAACGCATGATCAATCCCAACTTTCTGAATACACTAGATCAAATAATAAAATTTCAGGTATAGATTTTACCGGAAAATTAAACTTGAAAAATTTTAGAAATAGTGTATTAAGTGATAGTAATTCAGACTCATTTGTATCTACCTGTGATATAATAAAAAAGTACTTTGAGCATCTTAAAGCAGGTAAAACTCCTTCGGAAGTTGTGATCAATCTTAGTATTGGGAATAATTTTTATGCAGAAATAATAAGAATTAGAGCAATCAGGCTCTTATGTGAACTTATCAATAAAGAAATACTAAATTCTGAGGAATACCATTCAGTGCATATTCACGCTAAGCCATTAATTACGAAAGAATTAGATACCTCTATTCTGTCAAATACAACCTCAGGTTTGGCTGCTATTGTTGCAGGAGTAGAATCAATTGAATTTGAACTTATCTCGGATAAATCATTAGATTTTAATCATAGAATCTCGAGAAATACAGGAAATATTCTTAAGGAAGAATCAAAACTAAAATTTTCACAAGACCCTATTGCTGGAAATTATTTTATTGACAGGCTCACACATCTTCTTTCAG
>CAYTFO010000099.1:0-531 GCA_964437135.1 uncultured Roseivirgaceae bacterium
CTTGCCAATCCAGCCCTGCGACCGACCAACTAATGCAAATATTATGATGACCGCAACAACTCCAACTAAGATGTATAGGATACGATTATTAGATTTTTTCTTCTTTTTTGCCATTATTTTAAATAGGTATGGAAATTAAAAATTCTTATTGTTCAAATGTGATAGGTTTACCCTCATAGAATTCGAGTATTTTCATTTTAAAAACAAAATCATACTTGAATCTCAATAAATCTGATCTTGCCTGAAAGAGATTATTACTTGCTACCTGGTATTCAACAAAATTTGCAGCACCGATATTATACTGACTTTCTATCACTCTAAAAGTCTCTTCCAGTGCTTCAACCTGACGCTGAGAAGCTTCATAGGTTTTTGCAGCAGCAACAGCATCGTTAAAAGCAGTCTCGATCGTTTGCCTTAATGTATTTCTTTGTTCAATTTCAGTAAGCTCTGCTCTTTGTAGATTGATCTGAGCTTTTTGTTCCTGAGCTTTAGTTTGGAACCTGTTGAAAATTGGAATGCTAAGATTTAAAG
>CAYTFO010000099.1:541-13066 GCA_964437135.1 uncultured Roseivirgaceae bacterium
CTTCTGTTGTTTCTATACTGATCCCAGAATGGAAAATCAACTTCAATCGGAATTACCACTTCCTGAAATACAGGAGCCTGTATATTATTGAACTCAACAAATGCACCAGTTGGAATCACCTGAGATTGTCCTTCTTCAAATCTCCTGAATTGATCAGACCAGTTTGTATTTATATTTAAGTTTAAGCTTAAAGTAGGCTGATAAAGACCTTTTGCAGCTTTTAGTGCATAAACAGAAGACTCTACATTTAATTCAGCATTTTTGATCTCAGGTTGTGTGGATAATGCTGTTTCAAAAATTTGATCCGCTGATTTTGTTCTTACCGTCTGAACATCCACATCATCAAGATTTGGAACAATGATATCAATAGGAGTCGAAGCCGGAATCAACATAGCCTGTTTTAAATTTAAAACTGCCAAATTCAATAAATTTTCATTGTTGATAAGCTGAACTTCATTACTAGCAACCTGAGATTGTAATTCTAATTTATTAGTGATGGGAAGTGAGCCAGCTTCTACCAGTTTTGTAGTTCTATCGAGCTGCTGTTGACTGGATTCCAACTGGAATCTTGAATTTTCAACAAGCTCTCTGTTAAAGATCACGTTGAGGTAAAAAGTGATAATATTTAACATTACTGTGTTCTTGGAAAACTCAAGCCCATATTGATTGGCCTCCATTGCAGCTTTAGTCTGATTCACAGTGTTCATTAAAGACCTTCCCCGATATAATACAACACTAGATGAACCACCCGCACCGGATCTCTGAATTTCCTGATCACGGAACAAGTTTGTAGTAGGGTCAATTGAACGACCCCAGTTAAATCCATAGTTGGCAAAAAGGTTGGCATCTGGAAGTAAAGCACCTTTTGATTGCAACAAGTCTGCTCTTGAACTCTCCAGATTGAGTTTACCTCTTCTCACTGTAATGTTATTCTGAATTGCTATTTCAATACACTCCTCAAGACTTAGTATTCTTACATTTGAAGCACTATTATCATCAGTTTGAGCTTTTGAAAGAAGAAACGCACTTAAGCAAAAAATTAAAATTAGTCCTCTCATAATTTTTAATTTATTGGTCGATGTCAGGTATATATTTTGCACTGACAACCCAATCTAATTGTTTTAAATATTCTAATGTGATAGGTTTTATTCCCGAATCCATTTCAATTACCTGGCATGCAATTTCGTTTTTCCCTTTCCTGGAAACTGTCATGGTTGCAATATTACAATTGTCTCTTGATATAACACTTGAAATAAATGCGATAGAACCGGGCACGTCCTGGGCTTCGACTATCAAAGTATGACTGTTGGCAGTAAAGTTTGAATCAAAACCGTTTACTTCCTTGATTCTGATTACACCCCCACCTCTACTTTCACCAATGACTACAGATTTTTTTCCATCCAGTTCAGCTTCTACTTTTACCGTATTAGGATGATAGGTCGATGCATTTCCGATGCCGCGAAAACTTACTTCCATATTTTTCTTTTCCGCGATATCAAGTGCTTCTCTAATTCTCTCATCATCAGTTTTGAAATCCATCAGGCCGGCTATAATGGCACGGTTGCTTCCGTGTCCTTCGTAGGTTCTGGTGAATGAATTGTAAAATACAATATTGACTTTTTGAGGTATTCCCCCCATTACCCGATTGGCAACCCGACCGATTCTAACTACACCAGCTGTGTGTGAGCTGGAAGGGCCAATCATTACAGGCCCAATCATATCAAATACCGAACTCTTTTCAGGCATACCAAAGATGTTTACGGATAAAAACTAATTTCGATACAAAAAATGTTTTAAACGGCAACTTCAGCCTTAATATGAGGATGAGGATCATAATTTTCTAAGGTGAAATCCTCATACTTAAAATCAAAGATGTTTTTTATTTCAGGGTTTAATTTCATAATAGGCAGTGGTCGAATTTCTCTGCTAAGCTGTAACCTTGTTTGCTCTAAATGATTGGAATACAAATGAGTATCCCCAAATGTATGTACGAAATCACCTGGTTCTAAATCACAAACCTGTGCTACCATCATTGTTAATAATGCATAAGAGGCTATATTAAAAGGAACACCCAAAAATACATCTGCGCTCCTTTGGTACAACTGGCAGGATAATTTTCCATCAGCAACATAAAACTGAAAAAACGTGTGACAGGGAGGTAAGGCCATATTTGGAATTTCCGCTACATTCCAGGCGCTTACAATCAGCCTCCTTGAATCCGGATTAGATTTTATTTGTTCAATCACGTTTGATATCTGATCTATTGACTTCCCTTCTGGTGTCGGCCAGCTTCTCCACTGCACACCATATACAGGACCTAAATCACCATTCTCATCAGCCCATTCATCCCAAATAGTGACCTTATTGTAGTGTAAATATTTGATATTCTGATCTCCTTTCAAAAACCATAGCAATTCATGAATTACAGATCGGGTATGTATTTTTTTGGTGGTTACCAAAGGAAAGCCTTCCTGTAAATTGAAACGCATTTGATGCCCGAATACACTTATTGTTCCTGTCCCTGTCCTGTCAGACTTTTCGACTCCTTCATTCAAAATTCGATGCATTAAATCGTGGTATTGTTTCATATTTTGATAGGATTAGAATTTAACATTGCTAAATTAATGATTCAATTGGAAGCAAGTGAAGATACTTAAAAGAAATAGTTATTACAGACCAAAAATCACATTACCTGCTTCATTAGGTTTGTTAGTTATTGGGCTTTTTCTTGCTTTTAGTTTACCAAATCTGAAAATAGATTTTGAACTGGAATCATTGTTTCCTCAGAATGATCGAGAAATAAAATACTATGAAAGCATTATTCAGGATAAAGGGTATGATAATGACTTCATTTTGGTGACTTTTATTCCTGAGAAAGCATTTTTTGATTCTCTTTTTCTCAACAGAACTAACGAATTTATCCAAAATGTAAATCAAACTCAGACTGTAACTGAAGTTGAATCACCTTTAATCTTCGATAAAGTTATTAAAACCCCAATTGGACTCTCAACCATTCCACTTATACATATTGATGATCCCGGCAAATATCAATATGATAGCCTAAGGATAAGTGAGAGCGATTTTTATTCCAGAGCTTTTGTGAAAAATACGCTTATCCCGGTTTACATAAAACATCAGCATTTTAAAGATGATAATAAAAAGGAAGAGTTTCTGAAAATACTGAATATACATCTGGACAATTCTGGACTTGAATTCATCTATACCGGCAAACTTTTCGCTGAAAAGGAGTTTAAGAACTATCTAAAAAAAGACTTTGGAGGATATCTTATATTCTCACTTTTAATGTGCTTCCTTATTATATTATTGCTCTACAAAAGCATCTTAAAGGCTCTGTTACCGTTAATTGTAGCTTCATTAACACTGTTCTACACATTTGGAGTGATGGCGGTTCTCGGATTGAGCATCAATATCATGAGCGTTCTATTGCCTCCAATATTGTTGTTTTCTTCTACCTCAGATGCTATCCATCTTATCAATGCTATCCAGTCCAAAGGAAAAAAAGATGGAATAAAGCAGGTTTTCATGCCAACTCTTCTAACATCAATCACAACTTCTGCTGGTTTTTTAAGTCTGTTCTGGATGGATGTATCCCCTATTGTTGATTTTGGAGTTGCGGCCAGTATTGGCGTTTTCTTTGCTTTTGTTTTTACGTATATAATCATACCTTCCTCTGTTTCAATCAAACAGGCAGATGCAAATCAAAAGATACTAAACTTTAATTTTATACAATCCCTGGCTCTAAAGAACTCAAAAATTACATTGATTTTTAGTTGCATTTTAATCACTGTTTTGGGTCTTGGGATTTATAAATTAGAGGTAGATGCATATCTCCTGAAAGATTTACCTGCAGATTCGAATGTACGAAGGTCTTTTGATGAAATGGACAATAAACTTGGAGGTTCAAAACCTTGGATGGTCAATTTCACCTCTGAAAAATCTATATGGAATGATGAATCACTGGAAGAAATAGAAATACTTATTGATTTCATGAGAAACAAAATGGGAGTCGTATTTGACAACTCACCTATTTCATATATCAAAGAATCTAATTCAGTCTACAATGTAAATGTTGCAAATTCCAATTCAATAAATCTCGCAAAAAGACTATCAAGAGAAAATAGTGATTCGTCCTTTTTATATACGGGACTAATACCAGAATATGGTTCTAAAAAGACAAATGAATATTTAAAACAACTAAAAAAGCTAGACTCAGAATCCCCCTTTGTTTCTTTACGACCGACAGGAACCACCTATCTGATCGACAAAAGTCACATTTTGCTTTCTCAAAAACTGATAAAAGGAATACTGTTTGCCTTTTTGCTTATTTCCCTTCTATTGAGTATTTATTTTAAATCTTTGAAATGGATACTAATAACACTGGTTCCAAATATTCTAACATTAGTTTCTGTTGCCGGGATAATAGGCTGGCTTGGAATACCACTTCAGTTAACTAATGCTATAATATTTATTGTGAGTTTTGGAATTGTAGTAGATGATACCATTCACTTTTTAGCCTGTTATTTTAAACATCATAAGTCAGAATCAAATAATGCAGTAGAATTAACATTACAAAACACCGGTAAATCAATCATATATACTTCAATAATATTACTGGCTGGTTTTTCAATATTTACAATTTCCTCTTTCGGTGCTACATTCCAATTTGGCCTTTTCTTATTTATCTCAATATTCATTGCAGTAATAGTTGACATTATATTTTTACCAGCTTTATTAAAATTCATGGAACAACGGAAATAGTTCTCAGTTATTTATTTATGCTAAAGAAGAACACATTATTACCCGATATAGAATTGAAAGATGAGAATGGAGATCTGGTGAGTTTACATGATCACATATCAAAAGATAACCTTGTAGTTTATTTTTACCCCAAAGATGACACTCCAGGCTGTACTGCAGAGGCTTGTTCATTCAGGGATAGTTTTGAAGAATTCAAAGACCATGGAGCAGTGGTTTACGGAGTAAGTGCAGATTCGCCTGCTTCACATAAAAAGTTTAAGGAAAGGCATAGACTCAATTTTAGTCTACTTTCAGACCCAAAAAGAGAAGCAGAAAAAGCCTTCAAAGTCCCTCGAAATCTTTTTGGACTGCTCCCGGGAAGGGTTACATTTGTTTTCAATAAAGAAGGAATACTAGTTCACTCCTTCGAATCGGCTCTTAATGCTACCAAGCATATCAAAGAGTCATTGAAAGCATTAAAAAACATATAATAATGAAAGTTTATTTATCCGGTGAAATTCATTCTGACTGGAGAGATGCCATTATTTCAGGCTGTGTAGAAAAACACCTTGATGTTGAGTTTCTTACTCCGGTTGTTACGCATGAAGCGTCAGATGATGCAGGTGATGTATTGGGAGAGGAATCAAAGAAGTTTTGGAAAGATCACAAGAGTGCGAAAATAAATTCTATCAGAATAAAGAATGGTATTGAATCTTCTGACCTGGTGATTGTGAAATTTGGAGAAAAATATCGTCAATGGAATGCCGCTTTTGATGCCGGTTATGCCGCAGCTCAGGGTATACCTTATTTAGTTATTCACCCTGAGGAATTTGATCATGCATTGAAAGAAGTTGATGCAGCCTCTCATGGAGTTGCAAGAAATGAAAAACAGGTATTTGACATTATCAACTACCTGCTAAATCAAAAATAATTAAGTTTTTTAAACCTTTGAGAGATTTCTTTTGATTAAAATCCACCGAATTTGATGGTGAAATAGTAATTCAGTTTCTCGAAAACATCATCCGGTGTTGAAACCAGGAATAAATCCTGAGTAAACCGTTTACTGACTCCAAAATCAAGTCTTACAGAACGGCTTATATTGACCTCAAGGTTAGCTCCGGGTTCAATATACCAGAATACATCTTCGTCTATAATTTCGTCATTGTAAGGGCTGCTTGGTATTGTCGGGTCCCTGGATTCCCAATCTTCCATGTAACCAAACCATCCTGCACCACCTGATACGGGAAAAGTAACATGGACAATTTCATTCGAAAAGAAAATCAATTCCAGAAACATACCCCCATAGCCACCCAAAGCAACTACACTGGGGGAGCCTGGATCTGTCAGGATATCGTCATATTTTGCTGTAGGTATAATTCCGTGCCCTTCTACTCCTATTCCCAGGGTTCTGTTGATAATCCATCCACCTCTAAATCCACCTAAAACCATTGTTTTATCTCTAAATTCAGTCATTCTGAAACTTAAAGCACCAAAACCGCCACTATGATTCATTGATCCAGAAATAGTTTTTACTCCCTCCTTTTTTCTTTTTGGATACTTTATTTCTACGTCTGGCGTAGTTTGATAGTAAATAATTTTTGGACTGTTATCTTCAGTTTTTTCTACAGGTTCGGTTCTTGTTGAGTCAGGATCCTGAGCTAATACTCCCCAGCTTAGGCAAAAGATGAATAATGTCGCTAATTTTCTCATTTGTATTCAAATTAATCTTTTATCAGAGTTTCTAATTCAAAGACACTACAATTAATTGAAGGTTTCTTTAAGATAAAAAAGAATTTAAAAAATGCTTATCCTACCTTTGCGAACTTAATTCAAAAACCAAACAAAAATGGCGAATTACGACTTTCAGTCTTTTGAAAAAAAGTGGCAGAAATACTGGGAAGATAATAATGTTTACAAAGTCAGTATAAATGAAAATAAGCCCAAATATTATGTACTTGACATGTTTCCATATCCATCAGGTGCAGGATTGCATGTTGGTCATCCGCTGGGTTATATTGCAACTGATATATTGTCCAGGTACAAAAGACTGAAAGGTTTTAATGTTCTACACCCAATGGGTTTTGATTCGTTTGGTTTACCTGCAGAACAATATGCCATACAAACAGGGCAACACCCTGCTATTACGACTGAAACAAATATCAACAGATATAAGGAACAGCTAAGAAATCTGGGATTCAGCTATGATTGGTCCAGAGAAGTAAGGACTAGCGATCCCAATTACTATAAATGGACTCAATGGATATTTAAACAACTTTTCAACTCCTGGTATAACAACGATACTGATAAGGCTGAATCAATAGAATCACTTGTTAAAATATTTGAATCCAAAGGCAATAAAGAGGTCAATGCCAATTGCGATGAGAATACTCCAGAGTTTACAGCAGAAGATTGGAAGTCTTACAGCTCAGAAGAAAAAGAACAACTGTTGTTAAAGTACCGATTGACTTACATAGCAGAATCAACTGTAAACTGGTGCCCTGCTTTAGGAACTGTTCTTTCAAATGATGAGGTAAAAGATGGTTTTTCTGAAAGAGGTGGTCATCCGGTAATAAAAAAGAAAATGCCGCAATGGTCCATGCGTATAACCGCATATGCAGATCGATTACTTTCAGGTTTGGACAAAATTGACTGGCCTGAACCCATCAAAGAGATGCAAAGGAACTGGATTGGAAAATCAATTGGGGCTGAGTTGTCTTTCGAGGTGGTAGGTCATGACCTGAAAATTGATGTTTTTACTACCAGGCTTGATACCATTTATGGAGTTACTTTTCTGACATTAGCTCCAGAGAGTGATCTGGTAAAACAGATTAGAACTGAGGAACATAAAAGTACAGTTGAGGAATATGTAAATGAAGCTGTAAACCGATCAGAACGGGAAAGAATGAGTGATGTAAAGCATATTACTGGTGTTTTCACTGGAGCTTATGCAATTAACCCTTTCAATAATGAAAAAGTACCAGTTTGGGTAGCAGACTATGTATTGGCAGGGTATGGAACCGGCGCCGTTATGGCTGTACCCTCTGGAGATCAGCGCGATTATGATTTTGCAAAGCATTTTGACCTTCCAATTATCCCGGTTTATGACACCATGAATATCGAAAGTGAAGCTGATCCTACTAAGGAGGGTAAGATGGTGAATTCAGGAATGTTAAATGGTCTTACTTACGAACAGGCGATTGAAAAGTCTTTATCCTTTTTGGAGGAAAAGGGAATTGGAAGAAAGAAAATTAATTTCAGATTAAGAGATGCCATTTTTGGACGACAAAGATACTGGGGTGAACCCTTCCCTGTTTACTTTGAAAATGGATTACCTAAACTGATTGAAAACGATGAACTACCTGTCAGACTACCTGAAGTAGATAAGTATTTGCCCACAGAGGATGGTGATCCACCACTGGGTAGAGCTGAAAACTGGAAATATCAGGATAAGTATGATTATGAATTGACTACAATGCCAGGATGGGCCGGCTCTTCATGGTATTTCTTCCGATATATGGATCCAGAAAATGAGAATGAATTTGCCAGTAATGAAGCATTAAAGTATTGGCAGGATATTGATTTTTATATGGGTGGATCTGAGCATGCCACGGGGCATTTATTGTATTCCAGATTCTGGACAAAGTTCCTTTATGATATGGGCTACATTGAAGTAGATGAATATGCCAAAAAACTGGTCAACCAAGGTATGATTCAGGGAAGGTCCAGTTTTGCATACAGAGTTGCAGGAGAAAATAAATACGTTTCTTATGGATTGAAAGATCAGTACATCACCACTCCAATTCATGTCGATGTGAACATTGTAAAAGATGATATGCTGGATATAGAAGCTTTCAAAAAGTTTCGTCCTGATAGTCAGGATGCAGAATTCATCACGGAAAACGGCAAATTTATTTGTGGCTGGGAGGTTGAAAAGATGTCTAAATCCAAATTTAATGTTGTAAATCCAGATGAACTGGTTGAGAATTATGGAGCAGATACACTAAGGATGTATGAAATGTTCCTGGGGCCTATTGAGCAAAGTAAACCCTGGAATACTAACGGGATAGAGGGAGTTTTTAAGTTCCTAAGAAAATATTATAATTTGTTTTTTGATGGCGATAACGTAAATCTTTCCAATGCTGAACCCACAAAAGATGAGCTTAAGATACTTCATGGACTTATCAAAAAAATTCAGGAAGACGTGGACAATCTATCACTTAATACATCAGTTAGTTCATTCATGATCGCAGTGAACGAATTGCAAGCGTTGAAATGCAATAAAAGAGCTATTTTGGAACCATTGACGATAACACTGGCACCTTTTGCACCTTATGTAACAGAAGAAATCTGGCAACAAGTTTTAGGAAATACAGAAACAATTTTTGAATCTTCTTTTCCGAAATTTGATGAGAAGTATTTGAAAGAAGATTCTTATGAATATCCTGTCTCAGTAAATGGAAAAATGAGGGTGAAAATCAGCTATCCCGTAGATAAACCTGTAAATGAAATTCAGGCAGAAGTATTGTCCAATGAGGTCATACAAAAATGGCTCGACGGAAAAACTCCGAAGAAAATCATCGTGGTTCCCAAGCGGATTATAAATGTTGTTGTTTAGTTATTGAAATGCAAGGATAACTATCTGATTAAGAAAATAAGCTCCTGCTGCAATAGCTAGAATGAATAAGGAAACTGCCAATGCAATATTTCTGGCAAGGATCGCATATTCAACCAGCTTTTCTTTTTGAACTAGTTGACTCATGGCTAAAATAGGTGGTTTACTTAAATATTAAAATTATTTAGATAAAAATAAAGCCGGCACAAGTCAACGGGATAATTTGAATGATTAATAGGAATAATTTAATACTTAAAGGGAAATATTAATTTAAAAGAGTGTGCATTTCAGGAGGTTATTAAGTTCTGAATTATTCAAATTATCTCTGTTATCGCAACTTACAGTCCACGGTTTTAGAAGGAATTGTAATGATAATAATTGTCTTTCTAGATTTAGAAAGAATTATAAGTAAACCAAAAAGGATAGTAATGATCAATTTCCAAACCCAAGTGTATCAACTGCAGATTCAATCATCAGCGAATCCGGTTCGGACTTCTCTTTCTTTTTGAATAGATTTTTAAAGAATGCACCTTTTTCTTTTTCAGTCTCGTCCTGAATGCTGTCATTGGAGATCTCCTCTTCCACCGGAGGTCGGTTATCAACCAGTCTTTCACCAAAATACTTATTGTAATATTCCTGTTCAGAGTTGAAAATATCATCCTCCTTATATCTGTATAAATATTTCTTCTCCGGTTTTCCTGGCTTTGCATCAGCAATCGGTTCACCAATCACAATTGAATCACCGGAAACCAAAGAAACAGAATCCACCAAAGAAACACTATCAGCAAAATCAGATGCATAAAACTCTCCTGCATCTATTGGCTCTTCTGTTATTTCTTCAGCTTTTGGACCATATTCATTTTCCATTAGAGCAGTACGTAGCTTGTAATTTTTCAACCAGTAAGGTTCATACTTCACAATTCCATACTTGGTCTTTCTTACCTGTTCTGCGGGTGGTGCAATAGATGCAACATAGGTATAATAGGGAGTCATAGCATCTGTCTCTCTTGTATAAATAGCCGATTGCCCGGCTGAATCGCTGTTGGAAGACACAGCAGCAAGATATTCTCTTCTTGCATTTTCATCTAGTTTCCAAACATAGGAATAGTAAGCCATTCTTGTAGAATCATCAAGAATATAGGTGCTCTGAAAAGCAGGACACACCACTTTGTCAACACATGACACAAGTATCAGGGAAGTAATAATGATAGTAAATATTGACCTCATCCAGTGTTTGTTGGCAACAAATTAGCCACTAAAATACCAACTAATGAGCATAACGCAAATTTATTGCGATTTAGTGAGTGAGCATTAATTTAATTTTTCAATAAACCAGGGTATGATTCTGTCTACCCATCGCTTATACATTTTACCTGATGGATGCAAATTATCATCTGCAATTAATGAAGCATCTTCTGCTGCTTCCCTTGAAATATCAGTTATATAAAAGTATTTTATCCCTTTTTCACTGCATATCTGCTCTGCATAGGAATTGTACTCATCCAGTTCATTAGCGATCTTCTCCGGATCACCAGCCTGTCCAAATGGCGTAACTCCATAATCAGGAATGGAAACAACAAATACCCTTGAGGTATCATTTCCTGCAAAATCTATAGCCAAATCAATGAGTTGTACAAATTCAGTTTCATATTGGTTGAATTCATACCCTCTGTATTGATTATTCACTCCGATCAATAATGACACAAAATTAAAAGTAGTATCTCCCAGGTCTTCTGCCTCAATGGCCTTCAAAAGTTCATCAGTTGTCCAGCCTGTCCTTGCAATTATTTTTGGCTTTATAAGATCATAACCAGCATCCACCGCTTGTTGATAAAGCTGTACAGGCCATCTTTCTTTTTCAACCACACTTTCTCCTATCGTGTATGAATCCCCTAAAGCCAGGAACGTAAATGTTTCATTTTCCATTTCAGATGTATCTCCTTCGTTTCTATTTTCATTTTCTACTGTTATTTCCTCCATCTCAGTTGATTTATCATTTCCAGGTTGATCTTCAGTTTTACTGCAGCCAGATGAAAAAATAAATAGCAATGAAAGTAGGAAAGTAAAACGACTCAATCGTGTTGACATATACATATACTTTGTAGATTACTACACATAAAACTAATCAAAAGACCGTAAATCCCATCATAATTCCAACAAGCATAAATACAGATACTTTTTACAATCTTGTGATTAATTTGGAGTTAAAATTTCATTACCTATGAAAAAGACATCAATATTCATCTTTTCAGTATTTTTATCAGCGCTGCTAATTGCACAGGATTTTTCAATCTTTAAATATCGAAATGTAGGACCGCTACGAGGTGGTAGGGTAACAGCCGTTGCCGGAACTGTTGCTGAAAGTGGAACTTTTTTTCTGGGAGCAACGGGTGGTGGCGTATGGAAGACCACAGATTTTGGCCTCAACTGGAAAAATGTTTCAGATGGTTTTTTTGAAACTCCTTCTATTGGTTCCATTGCCGTAGATCAGAAAGACCCTAATATAGTTTACATAGGTACAGGTTCAGATGGACTAAGAAGCAATGTTATTACGGGTAAAGGGGTTTATAAATCTGTTAATGGTGGTATTTCCTGGGAAAATATTGGTTTAAAAAATGTTGGTCAGATTGGGAAAGTACTGATACATCCTGATAATTATAATGTGGTATATGTCGCCGCAATAGGTCAGGCTTTTAATGCAAATCCGGATAGAGGGGTCTATAAAACTGTTGATGGAGGTAAAATATGGGAAAAAATTCTTTATCTATCTGATAAAGTAGGATTTTATGATTTGGAGTTTGTTCCGGGCAACCCAAATATAGTATTTGCTACAGCGTGGAAAGCAGAGCGAAAACCTTGGACTATTATAAGTGGTGGTACATCTGAAGAAGGTGGGATTTATAAATCGATGGATGGGGGTAAGACCTGGGACAAAATAGAAAAAGGAATACCTGGTGGACTTATTGGTAAAATAGATCTTGCAGTAAGTAAAGCTGATTCGAAGTTGGTATATGCATTGCTGGAAGCACCAGAAAAAGAAGGTGGTGTATATATTTCTGAAGATCAGGGAAATTCTTTTAAACAGGTATCAAATCAGTCCGGGCTTAGAACAAGACCGTTTTACTATACAAATATTGTAGTTGATCCAAATGACC